>JAFYHD010000026.1 GCA_017539325.1 bacterium
GATCAACGATTTAAAAGCTTTTCCGGGCGCCAAGCGCACGAATAAGAGAAGAGGCCAGGGCCAGGGTACCGGCAACGGCAAGACGGCCGGCCGCGGCAACAAAGGTCAGAAAGCCCGTTCCGGCGGCGGCGTCCGCATCGGTTTCGAAGGCGGCCAGACCCCTATTTACCGCAGACTTCCCCGCAGGGGCTTCAACAACGCCAACTTCACCATTTCCTACGAAGTGGTCAACGTTAGCGATCTGAACAGATTCCCGGCCGGTTCCACCGTGACCATCCAGGAACTCATCGCCATCGGCATCCTCCCCAAGAAGACTCCGCGTTTCAAAGTCCTTGCCAAGGGTGAGATCAACGTCGCCGTGACGGTCGTCGCCGACAAGTGGAGCCCTGCCGCTGAGGAAAAGATCAAAGCCGCCGGCGGTTCCATCTCCAACGGAAAACAGGAATAATTCATAATCAAGCCCAGTTAGGACCATTATGTTTAAAGCGCTTAGTAACATGTTCAGCATCAAGGAACTCAGGGAGAGGATCATCTTCACTCTCCTGATGCTTGGTGTTTATCGTCTGGCAGGCAGCATTTGGGCTCCCGGCGTCGACGTTTCCAAAGTCAGCGAAATGTTCGCCGGTGTGAACAAGAACCTGTTCGACATGATGGATATGTTCACAGGCGGCGGTATCGGCAACATGACCATCATGGCTCTTGGTGTCATGCCTAACATCTCCGCCTCCATTATTATTCAGCTGGCCGCCAGCGTCGTTCCCTCCTTGGAGCGTCTCTCCAGGGAAGGCGAGGCGGGCCGCAACAAGATCAATCAGTACGTCCGTTATCTGACGGTCGTCATCTGCGTTGTGCAGGGCGCTATTCTGGCCAGATCCCTGGTCCACAACGGCATCAACATGATATCCCCCGTGCTCTTCGTCCCGCTCTTCATCATCTGCCTTACGGCCGGCACCACCTTCCTTATGTGGCTCGGCGAGCAGATCACGCAGCGCGGCGTCGGCAACGGCATATCCCTTATCATCGCCGCCGGTATTTTGTGCCGCATGCCCTACGCTTTCAAGCGCCTTTGGCAGCTCCATTTCGCTCCGGGCTCTGACGGCAGCATCGCGATCGGCATTCTGATGATAGTCCTTTTCGTGGTCGTGGTCTATTCCGTTATCTTGGTCATCCAGGGCCAGCGCCGCATCCCGGTGCAGTACGCCCGCAGGGTGGCCGGCGGCGGCAAGACGGTCCCGGCCCACACTTCCTACATTCCGCTGCGCCTGAACCAGGCCAACGTCATCCCGATCATCTTCGCGGGCGCCCTTATGATCGTCCCGCAGGCTCTGGCCCAGATCGTCCCTGGCGATTGGTACACGGTCCGCAACATCGTCAATCAGTTTGCCACTCCCAGCAGCGCCGGCTACCTTATCGTTTACGCCGCTCTGGTCATCTTCTTCACGTACTTCTATACGGCCATTCAGTTCAACCCCGTGCAGATCGCCGATGACTTCAAGAAGAACGGCGCCTTCATTCCCGGCATCAGGCCTGGCAAACCGACCTCCGACTTTTTGGAAGCCAGCATGTTCCGCATCACCACCGCGGGCGCCATCTTCCTCGCCATCATCGCCGTCGTCCCGGCTCTTATCACGGGCAGGCTGCATGTTGACTGGACGATCGCCAGCTTCATGGGCGGCACCGGTATCCTGATCGTGGTCGGCGTGGTCCTCGACACCATGCAGCAGATTGAAGCGCACCTTCTCATGCACCAGTATGACGGTTTCATGCAGAAGGGCCGCCTCAGAGGGAGATATTGATCTTTATGCGCGTCGTTTTGCTTGGACCTCCGGGAGCCGGAAAAGGCACTCACGCCGGCATCGTGACCGAGACCTGCAAGATCCCGCACATCTCTACGGGTGACATGTTCAGGGCGGCCATCAAGAACGGCACTCCTGTCGGACTGGAAGCCAAATCTTATATGGACAAAGGCGAACTGGTCCCCGACAGCGTGGTCTGCAAAATGGTGGAAGAGAGAATTTCTGAAGCTGATTGTTCCAACGGGTTCCTTCTCGACGGATTCCCGAGAACGATGGCTCAGGCCAAAGCCCTTGACGCGGCTCTCGCCGCCAAGGGGCAGAAAATAGATCTTGTGATCAATCTCATGTGCAGCGACGAAGTGGTCCTGGGCCGCCTGACGACCCGCCGCGTCTGCCGCAAATGCGGAGCGATCTACAACGTCAAGTCGAAGCCGCCCAAAGTTGAGGGCGTCTGCGACATTGACGGCGGTGAAGTCTATCAGCGCAGTGACGACACGGCTGAGACCATCACCAACCGTCTGAGCGTTTACAAAGCCCAGACGGCAGAGCTCATTGACTATTACCGAGGCAACGGCGTCCTCAAAGACGTCAAAGCCGACGTAGACAAAAACGAGACGGCGGAAGCCATCAGGTCTTTGCTTTAATGTCTCCCATAATCGTTAAGTCCGAGGAAGAGATCGCCTGCATGCGCGCCTCCGGCGCCATCACCGGCGAACTTTTAAGGCTGATCGAGGAATGGATAGTCCCCGGCGTCACTACCGCGGAAATAGACCGCAGAGCCGAGGATTTCATCCGCTCAAGGGGCGCTGTGCCGGCCTTCAAGGGGCTTTACGGTTTTCCCGGAACGGTCTGCTCTTCGGTGAACGAGGAAGTGGTCCACGGGATCCCGGGCGACAGAATGCTCTGCGACGGAGATATCGTAAGCATCGACACGGGCGCGGTCCTTAGGGGCTTCTACAGCGACGCCGCCAGGACTTACCTGGTGGGGAACGTCAGGCCCGAAGTCGCCAAGCTCGTTAAAGAGACGGAAGCTTCCTTCGAAGCTGGCGTCAGACTCATCAAAGAGGGCATCCACCTCGGCGACGTCTCGCACGCCATCCAGAGCCACGCTGAAAAGTTCGGCTACGGAGTCGTCAGGGAATACGTCGGTCACGGTGTGGGCAGAAAATTGCACGAGATGCCTGACATCCCCAACTTCGGAAAGAAGGGGACGGGCCCTATCCTCAAAGCGGGGATGACTCTTGCGATAGAACCCATGATCGCCTTGGGAAAGCCCGGCGTCAGGACCTTGAAGGACGGTTGGACGGCTGTCACAAAAGACGGCCTGCCCTGCGCCCATTACGAAAACACGGTTCTGGTCACCGAGCACGGATCGGAAATATTAACAAAGTAAATACATAAAGGAAAAACACCATGAAAGTGCGTTCTTCAGTAAAACTGATGTGCGAAAAGTGCCGCATCGTCCGGAGAAACCGGGTCATTCGCGTTATCTGTACCAACCCGCGCCACAAACAGCGCCAGGGATAACCCATTGCAAAAATCCTAAAGGAGCAAAAACCTTATGCCTCGTATCGTAGGAGTAGACATTCCTAATCAGAAGCGGATCGAAGCCGCTTTACAGTACATCTATGGCGTTGGCCCGCTCACCGCGAAACTGATCCTGGCGGAAGCCGAAGTCGATCCGGACAAGAGAGCCCACGAATTGGTCAATGACGAGATCCAGCGCATCACCCAGGCGCTTCAGGCCAGACTGATCGAGGGCGATCTTCGCCGCGAAGTCCAGCAGAACATCAAGCGCCTCGTCGCCATCAACTGCTACCGCGGTCAGCGTCATCGCAAGAACCTGCCGACGCGCGGACAGCGCACTCGTACCAACGCCCGCACCTGCAAAGGCCCCAAACGCATGTTGAGCGCCGGCGGCGGACCCAAGAAATAAGAAATAAACTCAGGAGTAATATCTTACAATGGCTACAACAAGACGCAAAGGCGTGCGGAAAATCAGCAAGAACATCCCGCAGGGCATCGCCTACATCAAGGCCTCTTTTAACAACACGATCGTTTCTGTGGCTGACCGCCGCGGCAATGTGATCTCCTGGTGCTCCGCCGGCAAGCTCAAATACAGCGGCGCCCGCAAGTCCACGGCCTTCGTGGCGACCAGGATCGCTTCCGAAGCCGCCGCAGTCGCTATGCAGAACGGCATGCGCGAAGTGGAAGTCAAAGTCAGCGGCCCCGGCGCCGGACGCGAAGCGGCCGTGCGCGCTTTCGAGACCGCCGGCATGACCGTCACCTCCATCAGCGACACCACGCCCGTTCCCCACAACGGCTGCCGTCCCCGCAAGCGCCGCCGCGTGTAACACTGTTTTTTCCAGCGTTTGGAGTTTCACCTGAATTTAGAGGGGTCTTCCCATGAATTTGAAAAATTTTGAAATGCCTAAAGGTATCGTGGTCGATAAAAAATCCAAGACGGCGACCTACGCCAGAATGGACATCCGCCCGCTTGAACGCGGATGGGGCCACACGCTCGGCAACGCGCTTCGCCGTGTTATCCTTTCCTCTCTAGAGGGAGCGGCCATCACCACCGTTAAGATCGACGGCGTCAACCACGAGTTCTCAACGGTCCCCGGCGTTTTTGAGGATGTGACCCACATTATCCTCAACCTGAAGAAAGTGCTCTTCAAGGTCGTCACCAAGAAGCCTTTCACCTGCACGCTTAAGGTCAGCGGCAAAGGCGACGTGACCGCCAAGAGCATCAAAGTGCCCGCCGGCGTTGAGATCCTCAACCCCGACTGGTACATCTGCAGCCTCGACACGAACGGCAAGCTCGCTGTCGAAATGACTGTGGAAGTCGGCCGCGGATACCGTCCCGCCGATCTGAACAAGAAGTCCGACCAGCCCGTCGGCGTCATTCCCATCGACTCGCTCTTCTCTCCCATCGAGAAGGTCAAATACGCCGTGGAATCCGCCCGCGTCGGCAACAAGACCGACTATGACGGCCTCGTTCTGGAAGTTTGGACCGACGGCAGAGTCGAGCCCGTTCAGGCCACCGTCCAGGCCGCCGATCTTTTGAACGAGCACATCAGCATCTTCGCCGCCGCCACCGACCCCGGCTACCTCGAGGAAGACGAGGAAGCCGCCGAACCGTCCGAAGGCGAAGAAACCGAGAGCGATGAAGACCAGATCGCCGGCAGCGGCGTCTCCGTCCGCACCGTCGAGATCCTTAAGAACGAAGGCATCCTTACTTTCAGCGAGCTTTCCGGCATGACCGAAGACAATGTGAAAAAGATCAGCGGAATCGGCCCCAAGGCTTTTGAGGAATTAAAGGACGCCCTGAAAGACAGAGGCCTCGCCTTCATCACCAACGACGACATCACCGCCAGCATCGTTCGCAAGGGCAGCAAAAAGTAAAGCAAGAAAATAAAATCTAAGGAATATATTTATGCGTCATCAGAAGAAAACTGACAAACTCGGCCGTAAGTCCGATCACCGCGCCGCGCTGATGTCCAACGTGGTCGCCTCCCTGATCGACAATGACCGCATCTCAACCACCCTGCGCATCGCCCGCTCCGCCAGACGCTACGCCGACCGTATGGTGACTCTGGCCAAGAAGGGCACGCTTCATCACCGCCGCCTGGCCATCGCCTTTCTGCGTCCCTCCGGACCGGATCGCAAAGAGACCGTCCAGCGCCTCTTCGACGTCCTGGGCCCCCGTTTCGCCACCCGCCAGGGCGGCTACACCCGCATCCTGAAGACCGGCAACCGCCTCGGCGACAACGCCCCCACCTGCATCCTGGAATTCGTTGACGCCGAAGTTAAAGCCAAGACCGTCTCCGCCAAGAAGGAAGAGGAAGTGAAGGTCGAAGCCAATGTCAGCGGCGAACTGCAGTCCCAGGCCCCCGAAACTGAGGAAGCCAAGGCTGAATAAGCAATTAATTAGGAGAATATAAATGTACGCTATCATTGAAACCGGCGGAAAGCAGTTCCGCGTGGAAGAAGGCATGAAGGTCCAGATCCCCGAGTTGGAGGTCGAGTCCGGCGCCGAAGTTACCTTTGACAAAGTTCTTTTGACCGCTGACGGCGACGCCATCAGAGTCGGCCGCCCCACCGTGGAAGGCGCTAGCGTCAAAGGCGTTTCCCTTGGCGAAGTCAAGGGCGAAAAGCTGCTCATCATGAAAAAGAAACGTCGCAAAGATTATATGCGCAAAACCGGTCATCGTCAGAGCTACACTCTCGTCGAGATCAAATCCGTTCTGGGTTAAAGGAGAATAAGATATGGCACATAAGAAAGGTCTTGGCAGTTCTAAGAACGGTAGAGAATCCAACGCCCAGCGTCTGGGCACCAAGTGCTACGGCGGCCAGCTGGTCACCAGCGGCTCCATCATCGTCCGTCAGCGCGGCACCAAAATCAAACCGGGCGTCAATGTCCTGCGCGCCAAAGACGACAGTCTTTTCTGCGTCGTTGACGGCATCGTCGTTTTCGAAAATAAGCGTGACGGGAAGCACGTCAGCGTCAAACCCGTCGAACAAAATTAACATAAATTTTTAGGAGAATCTTATGCCGTTAGTTCCGATGCGTATCCTGCTCGACCATGCCGCCGAAAACGGTTATGGCGTAGCCGCCCTGAATGTCAACAACATGGAACAGATCCAGGCCATCATGGAAGCTGCCCGCGAAACCGAGAGCCCCGTCATCATCCAGGCTTCCCGCGGCGCCCGCAGCTATTCCCAGGACGCTTATCTGCGTCACCTTATGCTGGCCGCTGTCGAGCTCTACCCCGAGATCCCCGTCTGCATGCACCAGGATCACGGCAACAGCCCGGCCACCTGCTTCTCCGCCATCCGCCAGAGCTTCACGTCCGTCATGATGGACGGCTCTCTCTCCGCCGACGGCAAAACTCCCTCCACCTTCGAGTACAACGTTGAAGTTACCAAGAAGGTCGTGGAAGTCGCCCATATGCTGGGCGTCTCCGTGGAAGGCGAGATCGGCTGCTTGGGCGGCATCGAAGACGGCCACGGCGCGGGTCTTTCTGAAGACCAGCTGAAACTCCACCTCACTGACCCCGATCAGGCTGTCGAATTCGTGAAGCAGACCGGCGTCGACGCCCTGGCGGTCGCCATCGGCACCAGCCACGGCGCTTACAAGTTCACCAAGAAGCCGACTGGCGACGTGCTCTCCATGACCACGATCGAGACCATCCACAAGAAGCTCCCCAACACCCACCTGGTCATGCACGGCTCCAGCAGCGTTCCTCAGGAACTGCAGGACATCATCAACCAGTACGGCGGCGCCCTTAAGCCGACCTTCGGCGTGCCCGTCGAAGAGATCCAGCGCGGCATCAAGCACGGCGTCAGAAAGATCAACGTCGACACCGACAACCGTCTGGCCATCACCGGCGCCATCAGGAAAGTCTTCGTGGAAAATCCGGAGAAATTCGACCCCCGCGACTATCTGAAACCGGCCCGCAACGCCATGAAAGAAGTCTGCAAACAGCGCATGATCCAGTTCGGCCAGGCTGGCTGGGCTTCCAAGATCAAATGCAAGACCATCGACGACATGGCCAAGGTCTACGGTTATTGATCACGATCAAGTCGACAAAGAAGGCTCCCGCAAGGGAGCCTTTTTTTATTGCCCGGAATGATCGCTTCCGGAGGCGCGGCCTTTTTCGCTCACCGTCATGAAGATCACGGCGAAAGCGCAAACGGTGATGCCCGCAAGCATTCTGAGGCTCAAGATCTCCGAAAAGCAGAAAAAACCAATGAGGATCGCGGTGATCGGTTCGAAAACGCCAAGAACGGCGGTCTTCACCGGGCCGATCGTCCTGGTCGCGTAGGTTATGGTCGCGAGCGATATGACGGTTGGGAATACGGCCAGCCCCAAAAGGTTGAGGACGGCCGCGGGTGAATCGACGCCCGAAAGGAAAGGCTTGTCCGAGCATATGCCTTTCGCCGCAAACATGAACGCGCCGATCAGGAGCGCGTAAAAGGTTATGTAACTGTTGGAAAAGCGCGCGACCGTGCGCGAGCGGTTGATGATCACCAGATACGCCGCGTAGGAAAGGGCGGAGAGCGACGCCAAAACGATCCCCCAAAAACTGAAACGGATCTTTCCCGAGGGCAGGGACATCAGAACGACGCCCGCGAGCGTCAGCCCTATGGAAAGCAAGACCTGCCAGGAGGGATACACCCTTAGGATTATCATTATCAGCGCCACGAAGACCGGATAAAGGTAGATGACCGTGGTAGCCAAGCCGGAGGGGACGTAATCGTAGGAAACGAAAAGGAAGATGCTGCTCCAGGCGAACAGCACGCCGAGGAGCAAAAGGAGCGCCGCATCCCTAAGGTTCATGGAGAATCTTTCCCGCCGAAAAAGCATGTACCCGCCCATCAGAACTACGGAAATGAAATAGCGGAAAAACAGCATCGTGGAAACGGAGACGCCGTTTTCTAAAAGCGGTTTTCCGAAAAGCGGATTAAGTCCGTAGGAGACGGCCGCGGCTATCGCCGCGGCCGTTCCCCAGAAAGTTAAACTGTGAAAATTGTACTTGCGGCCGCTCATGTTTTCAAGGAATGGATTATAGCATTTTCCCCGGATCTGATTTTGCCAGGCTATGGTATAATAATAATCCTTAACACGATAATTAAGCAAGAAGAAAAATGAAAGTATTGAACGCGATTTCCTCTTTTTTGGTCCGGGAGACTCCCTGGTTCGTCCTTCTGGCGGCCGTATTGGCCTATTTTACCCCCGATCTCTTCTCATTCGTTCGTGGATATACCCAGATCGCCATCCTGGGCTTAATAATGCTCACAATGGGCATGACGCTGACCGTTAAAGATTTCAAAGTTCTGGCCAGCCGCCCCCAGGACATCCTTGTCGGCACAGTGGCGCAGTTCACCCTGATGCCTTTGATCGCTTTCACGGTCTCCAAGGCGCTCAATCTCAGTCCCGAACTTACGGTCGGCCTCATCCTTGTCGGCTGCAGCCCGGGCGGCGTCTCAAGCAACCTGATGACCTTCCTCTGCCAGGGCGACTTGGCTTTCTCCGTCGGCATGACGACCGCCAGCACCCTGCTTTCCCCGATAATGACCCCGCTCTTAATGCTCTTCCTCGCCAAGGAACAGGTGGACGTTGACGCCATAGGCATGTTCAAGTCCATCCTCATCGTAACCGTAGGCCCCGTTACCCTTGGCTTCCTGCTCAACCACTTTTTCGGCGGGAAGAATGTCTATAAAAACCTCATGGGCGTCATGCCCGCCGTGGCCGTCATCTGCCTGGCTTTCATCGTGGGCGGCGTGTCCGCCAAACACGGCAAGGCTTTTCTGAGTTCCGGCTGGCTGATTATGCTGGCGGTCTTCCTCCACAATACCCTGGGCTACATCACAGGATACCTGGTCGGCGTAGCCATGAGGTTCACCAAATCCAAGAACCGCACCATCTCCATCGAAGTCGGCATGCAGAACGCCGGCATGGCCACCGTTTTGGCCGGCAAGCATTTCCCTGCTATGCCTGACGCGGCGGTCATTTGCGCCGTCTCCTGCGTCTGGCACTCCATTACGGGCGCCTTCCTTGCCGCCATCTTCAACTGGGTGGACGCGATCTTCAAGAAGGACGAACCTCCTACACCTGAACAGCAGGCTTAACAAACGGAAGTAACAAAGCTAACATAGGACGGAGCGGCATAATACGCCGCTCCGTCTTTTTTTCTTGCGGAAAACGGGCTGATATAATACAATATCGACGGTATAGCACGTCATTTTTACAATAACCAGCAACGCGGAAACTACCGACATGAAAACTAAAAAAATAGTTGTCCTAGGGTCCACCAATACCGACATGGTCATCACGGGAAAAAAGATCCCCGTGCCCGGCGAGACGATATTGGGCGGACGTTTCCTTTTGAACCCCGGCGGCAAAGGCGCCAACCAGGCGGTCGCCGTAGCGAGACTCTCTGCCAAGAAAGGCGCCTGCTCCTTCATCGCCAAAGTGGGCGACGACCTCTTCGGCCGCGCCACACTCGCCCGTCTTAAAAAAGACGGCATCACA
>JAFYHD010000027.1 GCA_017539325.1 bacterium
CAACAAGCTACTCACCGCGGAGGGGGAAAAGCTGGACATCTGCCAGGGCTTGCACCGCGTGATCAAAGAGGTCGTTACGACCAACATCGTGAAGACGCCGGTGAAAAAATCGAAGGAAAAGATCCTGCCGCTTTAAGCGTGGCAGGGTGGCAGCATGTCGTAATACTGGACGCTGCTGGAAAGTATCCCCCTCAGACCCATCAGGCGCTCGGAAGCTTCCTTTATAGCGGCCTGCTCCCCGAAAAGTATTGAGACGTCCAGGAAATAATCCTCTTTGCCGAACTGGACCTGGGAACTTTTAACCAGGGGGCCAAGCGCGCGCTTCATCTCCGAGAGCGCTTTCATCTCCTCGCCGGAGATCTTCATGACGAGCGTCACGACGGCATAGACTGTGCCTTTGCGCTTCGGCTCAGAACCTTCCTTGAGAAAATGGCGGACCAGATCGCGCAGGGCCGCCGAACGGTTGCGGTAGCCTATCGCTTCTATCTTCGCGTCGAATTTCTCAAGGAGCCCCTCCTCGAGGGAGACTCCGAACCTCGTCATCTTAGCCATGTCACCATTCCTGGAAAGACTCTTCTTCCTCGCCCTTGTAGAGTTCGTCCAGTTTTTTCCTCTCTTCGTAGCGGGAATTGGTTTCCTTCACCTTCTTTTCGGTGCTGTTCTCGTCATTAAGCACCGCCATGCAGCTCTTCGTCATAGGATAGAGCTCGCTGGGCGCCAGGGCGCCGATGGGCCAGAGAAGGTAGCCGGGGAGATAATAGACCCAGGCCGTCAGAGCGGAGAGATCGCCGTAAGTCGTGTTCCTCGTCTCTTCGTAAACTTTCATCTGATGATCGTCACCAAGATCGATAAGCTTGTCGGAACACCATTCGATGCCGTTAAGAGGCGCGACGAGGGTATCGCCTATCGCGGCAAAAGGCAGAGCGCAGCCGGCGCCTACCTTGCATCCGCTAACGGAAAGAAGAAGCAGAACGGCTAAAGCTAAGAAAACTTTTTTCATAAGGATCCTCACTGGATGGGGGTTCCGGGGGCTACGTCGGCCTTTTCGGTCGTCAGAAGCGTGACCTTGTCTTCCGTGCAGGCGCAGAGAAGCATACCCTGGGACTCAAAGCCCCTCAGTTTGCGGAACGGCAGATTGCAGACAACGATGACGTTCTTGCCCACCACTTCCTCGGGCTTATAGTAAAGGGCGATGCCGGCCAGTATCTGGCGCGTTTCGCTTCCCAGATCGACTTTCAGTTTCAGAAGCTTGTCGGCCTTGGGAACGGCTTCCGCTTCCAAGATCTTTCCGACTTTCAGCGTAACTTTTTCAAGCTCTTCTATAGTTATCACACCTTCCGGGGCGCTTGGCGCGGAAGCGGCTTTTTCAGACGCGGACTTGGCGTACTCGTCCGCGGCCTTCTTTTCCGCGGCCTCTTCCTTTTCCATGCGCTCGACGGCCTTGGCCAGGCGCTGGAGCTCCGGCTCGATGTCCTTGTCTTCCAGTTTAGAGAAGAGGATCTTCGGCTCTTTAATAGTGATGCCGGCGACCTCTTCCTTCCAGGCGTCGTCCCATTCGGTATCGGTAAGTTTGCCGGGGAAGTTCATCATGTCGAAAAGCGCATCGGCGGAGAACGGGATGAAAGGATGGAAGACCGTGTTGAGGGCCCTGATGATCCTGGCGCAGGTGTACATGACAGCGCCGCAGCGCTCCATGTTTTCTTTTCTCAGCTTCCAGGGTTCCATGGCGTCGTAGTAGCGGTTGGCAGCTCTGGCCATGTCCATAGCCCTGTTGACGGCCTGGCGGTTCTTGTAATGGTCGATGAGCTCGCCGGTTTCCAGCAGGCCCTTCCTCATCTCGTCCAGCACGGCATTGTCCTCGGCGGAAAGCTTGACGTTCTCGGGAACTTTGCCGTCGAAATACTTGCCAAGGAAAGTGACGGTGCGGTTTATGAAGTTGCCAAGGATGTTGGCCAATTCTTCATTGTTGCAGCGCTGCAGCGTCTTCCAGGAGAAGTCCGCGTCCTTGTTCTCGGGCAGATTGGCGGCAAGCGTGTAGCGCAGAATGTCGGGGGCGAAGCTCTTAAGGTAATCGGGCACCCAGACGGCGTAGTCGCGGCTGGTAGAAAGCTTCCTTCCCTCGAGGTTCAAAAATTCGTTGGCGGGGATCTGCGAAGGAAGATTGTAGCCGTCCTGGGCCATCAGGACCGCCGGGAAGAAGATGGCGTGGAAAACGATGTTGTCTTTGCCGATGAAGTGGATGAGTTCGCACTCCGGATTCTTCCAGTAATCTTTCCAGCGCTCCGGCTCCCCTATCTTTTCCGCCCATTCCTTGGTCGCGGAAATATAGCCGATGGGCGCGTCGAACCAGACGTACAAAACTTTGCCCTCGCTGTCAGGCAGCGGAACGGGAATGCCCCATTCGAGGTCTCTTGTTATGGCGCGGTCGCCCAGTCCTTCCTTGAACCAGCCGCCGCAGTAGTTCATGACGTTGTCTTTCCAGTCTTTCTTGGTCGCGAGCCACTCCTCCAGGTCTTTCTGGAAACGCGCCATCGGAAGGTACCAGTGCGTCGTGGATTTGACGACCGGCACGGTCCCGGAAATTACGCTTCTAGGATTGATGAGGCTCATGGGATCGAGCCAGCTGCCGCACTTTTCGCACTGGTCGCCCCTGGCGTTGGTGTTGCCGCAGTGCGGGCAGGTGCCCTGGACGTAGCGGTCGGCCAGGAACATCTTGTGCTCCTCGTCGTAGAACTGCTTCGATTCCTTGCTGACCAGTTTTCCGTCGCGGTGCATCTTAAGGAAGAACTCCTGGCTCGTGGCGTGGTGGATGGGCAGCGAGGTCCTTGAGAAATTGTCGAACTTAATGCCCAGTCCCGCGAAACTATCCCTGTTCAGCACGTAGTATTCGTCCACCAGCTGCTGGGGGGTGATGCCGCGCTTTCTGGCCGCGATGGTGATGGGCACGCCGTGCTCGTCGGCGCCGCAGATGAAGACGACATCGTCGCCTTTCAGGCGGTGGTAGCGGACGAATATGTCGGCCGGCAGGTACGCCCCGGCGATGTGTCCGATATGGATGGGGCCGTTAGAGTACGGCAGCGCGCTGGTAACAAGGATCTTGCGTTTCTTGGTCATGAGCTTTTCCTTCCTATTATATGTAATGCGTAGAATAAACTTTAATTATTATAGCAAAACATAAAAAAATACCCGCGGGTTAGCGCGGGTATTTTTTATTTGGAATGACTCAAAATTACTTCTGAGGGCATTCGCAAGTTTCGCTTTCTTCCCAGATGGAGGGGAGCTTCGGCCAGCAATCGTCTTCCCAGACCGGGGTCAGGCTGACGGCATTGTAGAAGCCATCCTCAGCAAGGCCGAAGAGCAGGCAATCGGACAGACCGCAGAGGAAGCGGGCAGTGCCGATGAAGACGCCTTCAGCGGCGCCAAAAACGAAACCGAAGATCGGAACAGCAGCGCTGCCCATGAAAGCTTCTTCGGAAACTTCGGCGGGGCTGGCGATCATGTTGTCGAAGCCGCGGGCCCAAGCTTTGTTGATCTTCACCCAGACGTTGTCAGTGGTCTTGGGTTCGGGCGGGCAGGGCTGGCAGGGCTGGCAGCAGTTCACGAAAACGTAACCGCCGCAGGGGCTCCAGCACGGAGCGCAAGCGGGCTTGGCGCAAGTGCCGCAAGAAACGACATTGAGCGCATAGGGCTTGCACTGCGGTTTTTCGACGCACTTGTAGTTAACAGCGACCTGCGGGCCACCGCAGGAGCCGTCGTTGCACTGCAGTTCGGGTTCAGCGAACGCAACGCCAACAAAAGCGACCAAAACTAAGAGGGTCATGAGTTTCTTCATAGTATTCCTTCCTACTTGTTTTTTTGTTGTTGTGGTTTTCCACCGCGTCCGAGGACACGGAGGCGTTATAAATAAAAATTCACTAGACACATTCTACCAGATGTCATTTTGGAAGTCAAGAAGCCTAGGAGCCGACCAGATCAAGCTTGACTCTAAGGTGGAGCGTCTGGCTTTTCGACATTTTCAGCTTTTCGCCGTACTGAGTCACCAAAACACCGCTTTTGGAGTTATATAGTCCGAGCTTTAGGCCGTCGTAGGGATAGTTCCCGTTCTTGGGCGCCTGGGACTGGGACTGGAAGTAGCCGTTCTTCTGGATGAGCAGGAAATCCCCGCTCTCCTTCTGCAGAAATTTCTGCGGCCCCTTCAGGGGGTACCAATCTTCCAGCTGATTTATCAGTACCACTCCTTCCTTCGCGACGATCCCTTCGTCCGAGCCTTTGACAAGGGAGTACCCTGGACGCGCCTTCTCAGCCTGGATGGCGACGGGGTACCCTTCAGGGAAGCGCGTTACCAGGGACAGGCAGGAAATGACGTCGTGGTTGGTGATGTTCTTAGACATGGCGTCGATGGTCAGTTCGCCGCTGCGGGAGTCGAGGCGGTAGACGATCATTCTCCTGACGCCGTTCAGAAGGTCGGGGGATGCCAATACTCTGATGGCTCCGTCTTCCTCTATCCGCCACTTCCAGCTTTTGGTATTGGCGATCACTGCGCCGTACTTCCTGGTAGGAACGATCTCCTCTTCCGGCTGCAGGAAGCCCTGGATCGTCCCGCCGAAGGTATGCTGGCTGTCGGGGCCGTAATGCACCAGCATGCCGTGATGATTGGGCGCTACCATGACGCAGGCGTAAGCGTTGCTGACACCGATTACCGGGCCGTAATCGAGGTAGCTGGGACGGCAGAAGACCACAACGCCCTTTCTGTTCTCCGTCGGGAAGCGCTGGAAGTCTTCCAGCTTGCACTGCGAGGCGTAATTCGTCCTACCATAGATCATGCTTTCCCTAAGCTTGACGCCGCCCTCCAGCTTCGGCTCCAGGAAATCGACTACAGCGTCAGGATCGCCAGTCACCTCGATCACCATGTTTTCGGCGCCCTTGAAGACCTGCTTGACCTCGAAGAAAGAGCTCTTCTTCAGATCCTCTTCCCAAATGGTCTTGCCGTTGCCTTTGATCTTGACGTTCGCCTTCGCTTCCTTAGGCGAGCTCTCGTCCATGCAGACGCACGTTTCCAGAGTCGTCTTGTCCTCGTTCAGGGCGTAGACGATAATGGCGTCGCCCGTCACGGATATCCCGCGCTCGAAGGTCGTGCCGCCGTTTCTCAGCTCATTGCCGGCGTAGGTCAGATCGCGGGCGAATTTCGGCTTCCCGCCCTTAGGGGCATAAACTTCCATCGCCAAGGGTTCGCTCAAGAGCACGTGGCTCTTGTTGTAAACTCGTTCGTTAGTCGCGGCGCAGCCCAAAAACAGCAAAGCGGCGCCGCCTATCAAAAGTAGGTTTTTCATTTCTGGAGATACTTGCCGCTGCACATCTTGAAGAAGGAGCCTTTCTCGCCGACGTCTTTCAGCCACATGCATTCGCAGAAGCCGTCGCTGCCCAAAGAGAAATTGCTCAAAACATAAGCCTTTCCGCCGATGACGACTCTGGTCAGGGCTTTCTTCTGAAGGTTTATAACAAAGATCCAATCCTGCCACTCTTCCGCGATCTTGGCTTTGGGGGTATGGACCTTTTCACCGCTGTGCAGCTCCATTTTCCCCTCTTCAGTTATGAAAGCGTAGAAAAGCGATTCGCCGCTGATGTCCTTGAGATCAAAGTAGCAGGTGCCGAGACTTGGTTTCACCCTGACTCTGAATTCCAAAGTCTTGGCGTCCTTGTCCTCGGGCTTCAGGGCCATGGGCGCCATGACGCCGTTGCCGCCGTGGTGCGACCACAAGACTCTCCCCTCTTCGGGATCTTCCACTATCTCGCCTTGGGTGTCGCCGTCAAGCGGCATGAGGCCCTGCTGCTCATTGACTTTGCCAAGCTCGAATTCGCTGAAATCATACTTTCTGCTGGAGGCGGAAGGTATCGGCGCCGTCATAGTGACGGTGCTGTAGTTGCCGTAAGAGTCGATGGCGTCTATCTGAACCATGCCCTTGTTGTAGAGTTTCAGGGCTTCGAAGATGTTGATCTTCGCGACCTTTTCGCTGTAAGGAGCGGGATAATAATGCGTTTGGTCGAGGGAGCAGACGAAGAACGGATCGGTTATGGTGTACCACACCAGGCCATTCTCGGCTTCGATCTTGACCGTCTCCCTGTCGTCTTCCAAAGTAATGGAGGGGCCTTTCTCGCTGACAAGCCCCTTCACTTCGTTGAAGAAGGGACTAACGTTCAGCCAGGCCGTCTCGGGCTTGTTCCAGCAGTATTCCTCTTCCTCGCTGAAGTAATAGTTCGTCGGGCAGTAGGCGTGCGGCGTTTCGAAGAAGGTGAAGATCCTGTTGATATGGTCGCCGGCTCTGGCCATGATGCCCGGGCCTTCGATGTGCGGCAGCCCGAAGCTGTGCCCCAGCTCGTGCTGGTAGGCTCCCAGCGTTGTGGAGATATGCCCCCACTGCACGTTCCTGCCGATGGAGTCGTTGTTGGGGGAAGTGATCGGCGTGTTGTTAGTGAAGGCCTGGACCACGTCGGAAAGGGAGCTCGGCCAGCCGTAGAGGCCGTTGGCGCCGAACTGTCCCAAGAGCTGCCCGCCCAGAGCCGTGTTGCCGGATAACTTTCCGTTTCTTATCATCTGCGTGTTGCAAAGCCCCGTGATGTGGCGGCTGCCCTTGCCTTCGTTGCCATTTCCCACCGTGCGCAGAAATTCCTCGTAGAGCTTGTCTTCGTTGAAGTCTCCGTTCAGGCGGCGCCACTCGTTAATTTCCGCCCTTGTGTATTTGCTCGTTACGATCTGGACGTCTATCTCGCCGTCCTTGTCAAGATAGAAGCTGAAGGTCTTCCTATCGAAGCCGTTTCTCACCATGCTGTCCGCGGTGTAGGACTGGAGAAGCTCCAGGCTCGTGCGGTACTTCTTCAGCCAAAGATCCGGATCCTCTTCCTGGGGGTCGTTTTCGAGATTGCTTAGATATTTCCTGTCGCCGGTGGAGTCCACCAGATAATAAGCCTGGTAGAGATAATCCGTCTTGGGCCTTTCGTATTTCAAGGAAATATTGCAAACAGTCTCGCCGCTTTTTATCTCGATGTCGTTCCTGCCGAATTTGAGCTTCGTCCAGGCTTTGAAGCGGCCTTTATAGGCCGGGCACTGCAGAGTCAAGCCCGTCGTCTTGTTTACGACCGTCACTTCCGTTATGTCAGCAGGTCCATGGCCGCGAAACAAAGGCA
>JAFYHD010000028.1 GCA_017539325.1 bacterium
CCGTATTTCGCCTCCGGGAGCGCGCTCACCGGGGGCTATTATCGGGCGTCCAGCGGAAAACACGGCATCCTGCCTTTCGTTTTGGAGAACGAGGGCAAAAGGGCGCTTATCATGGGATTGGAGACTTACAGCCCCAGTTATTATCATTTCGTAAACGTTTCCTCCAACGCGCTGCACTTATCTTCCTGGGCAATTCTCTGCGAAACTCCGGAAGGGGAGAAACGCACTGTGACGCCGCTGTGGACGGGAACTCCGCTTCTGCAGCCAGGCGCCGAAGCCGTCGTCGCCTCCTGGTTCGAGGACAAGGAAGGCGAAGCCGTTTCCGGCTACGCTCTGCCCTCGTCCTGGGCCGTGCCGGCCAGGATCTCGGGCATCAGGGGATATCAGGACAGAGAAGGCTGGAAATGGGAATTGCTGCTTCAAACCGCAAGCGGGCATCCGCGCTCCGACAGGCACCCGGCGTATTCCCTGGCTTATCTGAGAGCCGATCAGGAAGGGAAAAACCTGACGCCTTTTCCGATCCTTTCCCAGCAAGGGAACGTGGTAACGCTGTTTTTGGGTGATCGGAAAAACTCCCTGAAGTATCTTCAGACTTTCGGCTCTACGGTCTATCTGGGAGACTTCGCTATGGAATCCCTAAGGAATGAAGTCTACCTCGTTGACCAGTGGGGCCAGAAGACGGCGCTCTTGAATCATCTTCGCGAGATCCCCAAAACAGTAGGCTATCACAGGGCGGAAGAAAACAAGATCGAACGCCAAGAGATGATAGATCTTTTGAAAAAAATGCGCTCCCACAAGATCGACCTGCCTTTTTTCGCCAAAGACGACGTCTACGCCGAGACCCGCTTCAAAGCGACTCCTATCTCCGACAACAAGCTTACTCTTGTAGATGGGGCGTCTTTCCGGGAGAATCTTTTGAAAGGCTGCGACCTCATAACGAAAGGAGGAGAGATCTTCAGGATTACCGCCTCCCAGGGAGCGACCGTAACGTTGGACAGAAAACACGGATTGATAGGCGAAGAAGAAATTACGGTATCCCCCGACGGAAAAGAAGCGTTTCTCCTGAGCCAAAGCGGCGCGGAGAGCGTCTGGCTTTTGAAACTGCCTCCGGAAGCAATTCTGCCCGCTGACCTCTACCTCCCCGGTCATTCTCCTTTCCCGAACACCGCGTCCCCCAGGTACAGCGTCAGCGTTTACAACAGGGAGAAAGATCTCTGGGAGCCGCGGCTGAACAACACCGCCTTCCCCGAGGGAGGAGTGCTTCACCTGGGAAGATTGAACGACGAGCATAGGCTGAAAGACGGAACCGTCAAGATCAAAATCAACGGCGGCGGCGCGGACAGCTGCTGGCTTAGGCAGCCCTTCCTGGTCCCGGACAACCTTCACAGGAAAAGCATAGATGAGCGCTGCGACAGCTTCGCCGTCTATTACGAAGTCAAAGCGACCGACAAATCGGAAAGCGAGCCGGTCACAAGAAAAGGCGCCTTCCTTATCCAGCGCCAATGGCAGCGCGGAAACAAGCACCCCAAAAGCTTCTTCGCCGCCAAAAGCGGCTATTTCAAGCCCTTCGAATAAACGCGCCTCCGAAAAATTGGTATAATTGAATAGAATATGCCAATGTTTTAAAAAGGAGGACGCTCATGGATAATGAGATCTTGAAAGCCTTGCGCGAACGCCGCAGCATCCGCAGTTTTAAAAAGGAACAGATCACGGACGAAGAGCTGAAGGCCGTGCTTGAGGCCGGAACGTACGCGCCGACCGGCATGGGCTACCAGGACCCCTGGATCGTGGCTGTGCAGGACCCCGAAATTATCGCGCAGCTCGTTCGCATGAACGCGGCCGTAATGAACAGCAAAAGCAATCCCTACTACGACGCCCCGACCATAGTGCTCGTTTTCGGCTCCCCCTTGGAAAAATGGGGCAATTCCGTTTGCGACGGATCGTTGGTCCTCGGGAACATGATGAACGCCGCCCACGCCATCGGATTAGGCTCCTGCTGGATCAACAGGGAAAGGGAAATGTTCGCCACCGAGGAAGGCAAGAAGCTTATGGCGAAGCTGGGGCTTCCGGAAGGATTGATAGGCATCGGCAGCATATCCTTGGGTTACATAGACAAGGAAGCGGCGCCCCCCAAACCCAGGAAAGAAAACTATTACAGAATCATAAAAGGAAAATAATGTGAAAACCGAGGCAAAAATCACACTAAATAATGTGATTTTTGACCTAAATATTGCATTATTTTCCAAAAATGCTATAATATGGCCGTTGTTACACTGGAGAATCCAGTGTAAGCACCGATAGCAACCAGATTCAAGAGGATGCCATGTACAGAAAGGTTACAGCCTTCTTAGAAAAGTGGAAGAAAGATAAATACCGCAAGCCGCTGATCGTTCAGGGAGCCAGGCAAGTTGGCAAAACCTACTCTATATTGGAGTTCGGCAAGGACAATTACAGTGATGTGGCTTATTTTAATTTTCAGACTTCGCCCGATCTTAACGCGGCCTTTGAAGAGAGCATAGATCCCAAAGATCTGCTGCCCCAGCTTTCTCGTTTGAACGGCCAGAAGATAACGGAAAACACGCTTGTCGTTTTTGATGAGATCCAGCTTTGCGAAAGAGCCTTAACGTCTTTGAAATATTTCGCGGAGAACGCCAAGAATTATCATGTGATTGCCGCCGGCAGTCTGCTTGGCGTGGCGGTGAATAGGAAGAAATACGCCTTCCCTGTAGGCAAAGTCGACCGTTACACCATGTACCCGATGGATCTTGAGGAATATTTATATGTCAAGGGCGAAGAGGAGCTGGCGGGCGAGATAAGATCCTCTTACGATAACAATAAAGCTCTTCCCAAGGTCCTGCACTCCTCCGCTCTAAAATTATACAGGGAGTATTTAGCCATAGGCGGCATGCCGGAAGTGGTCTCAAGGTTTGTCGAAACCAACGACACTGTTCAGGTGAAGGCTCTCCTGGACACGCTCCTTATGGATTATCTTTCGGACATGAGCAAATATCAGGAAAGCGCGAACGAGATCAAGAAAACCAGGTTAGTCTACGAGACGCTGCCCGTTCAGCTTTCCAAAAAGAACACGCGGTTCCAGTACAAGGTGGTGAAATCCGGTGGCCGCGCCGCCGAGTATGAGAATGCCATCGAATGGCTGGTGTGCTCCAACCTTTTTTCCCGGGTCTACTGCTGCGAGCAGATCAAAAAACCTTTGGACAACTATAAAAACATAGACAATTTCAAGATATATTTTTCGGACACCGGACTTTTATGCGCCCAGAAAGGGCTGCGGGCGGAAGATGTTTTCTTCATGGAAAAGGAGCTGACGGATTTCAAGGGCGGCCTTACGGAAAATTATGTTCAAACGCAGCTGATCAGGAACGGTCTGAAGCCTTATTTCTGGACGAACGGCAAGGGGACGAAGGAAGTCGACTTCGTGGCCGATCTTAATGGCAGTATCATTCCCATCGAGGTGAAAAGCGGGACGCACGTTAAAACAGGCAGTCTGGATGAGTACACGCGCTTTTACAAGCCTGAGTACGCAGTCAGAATGTCGGAAAAGAATTTCGGGTTTGAAAACAATGTGAAATCCGTTCCCCTTTACGCGGCGTTCTGCATAGAATGATTTCAATTCACAGAGTTTGATCAAACTAGGAGTGCCTATGAGAATCTTTTTGCTTTTGCTCATGATCATTTTCGTATCGAGCGCCCAATGCGCTCTGGACGACGATACGGTCGTCAAGCTGTACGCTGATCTAGGCATAGAGTACAAGCCTGACAAAAAGACCGACGCTGAATACGACGCTGAACTGAAAAAACTGCAGTATGAAGCGAAAAAAGGCAGCGCCGAAGCGCTCTATAAAATAGGCCGCATGTTCGAAGCCGGCCAGGGTTCGCTTAAGGCTGACATGAAGAAAGCCTTGACGTGCTACGAAAAAGCCGCCGCCAAGAACAACGCCGCGGCCATGAACCACCTGGCCGGAATGTACATGACGGGCCAGGGTGTGGAAGCCGACATCGACAAGGCGCTGGATCTTTACAAAAAGAGCGCCGAGCTTGGCAATTCCGACGCCATGTGCAACATGGGGATGTTGGAGGAGAAAGGCTTGATAAACGGAGCTAATCTTGCCAAGGCTGAAGATTGGTACCACAGGGCGGCCGAGGCCGGCAATACGGTCGGAATGTACAGAACAGGAAAGAAATACACCGACGTTTACGACCGCGACTACAAAAAGGCGCTGAAGTGGCTGGAAAAAGCGGCAGCGGGCGGAAATTCTTCCGCGATGATTCTTTTGGGGCACTTGTACGCCTCTTACAGTTCCTATATTTCCCGCGACATGAAAAAAGCCTCCTCCTATTATTTCGCGGCCGCGGCAAAAGGAAACAACGAAGCTTTGAGAACAATAATTGAAACTGGCAAGGGGAATAGCTGTGACGATCCAGAAATTAAAAAATTCGCGGAAATGTTTAATGAAAAGGAAAAGGATTATCACCAAAACGTCAGCAAGAAAGGCCTGGCTCCAAATTGTGTTCATCTTGTTTGGAATCAGCGGGAATATGACGAAGAAAAAAGCGATATGCCGCTTCTGAGAGAAGGGGTTTATAGAGACCTCGAATTTATGTGCATACTTTCTGAAGACGGAGAAACGGAATTTGTTAAGGAAAGAGCTGTTCCGCACGCGCCTCTTTTCAAATGGGCGGAAAAAAAGTCGCTTGAAGGCAGCGCACCCGCCATGTGCTTTTT
Organism: bacterium; assembly: GCA_017539325.1. Classification (GTDB taxonomy): domain Bacteria; phylum Auribacterota; class UBA3054; order UBA3054; family UBA3054; genus UBA3054. The sequence continues at coordinate 4,745 of JAFYHD010000028.1, forward strand.
AGGCACTTTGTATAGAAAAGGCAACGTTCCTGGCGACGAATGGCTTGACGGCAAAAAGCGCATGGAAAAATGTTTCGAGCTTTTGGAGAAATCCGCCCAGCTAGGTTATGCCGGAGCCATGTTTGAAATGGGGGAAATATATCACGGCAGGGCGAGCTATATGAGAACTACCATAAACGGCAAACCAATGCTGGAAGGCAATTACGACGAGACAATCGAGAAAGCGGCCGAATGGTACAGAAAAGCGGCCGTGAAAGGCCATAAGGAAGCGAAAAAGGCTCTGGAAAGAATCAAAAAATAAAAAGCAATGAAAAAAGTTTTGACAATCGTGACAATTTTCTGCTTCTGCTTTTCGCCTACGGCGGCGTGCAATTAAAATGGTATAATTAGCCATTATGTATGAAGTGTTTTTAGCTTTGCGCTATCTTTTGCGCTCCAAGAGCCACAGGGGGTTCGTCTCCTTCTTCTCTTTGATCTCGGTCGTCTGCGTCATAATCGGCGTGGCGGCGCTGATCATCGTGCTGTCGGTGATGACGGGTTTCGAGAAAGAGATGAAGACGAAGGTCATCAGCGTGTTCGCGCATGTGACTATTACGGGGCCAGTCAGAGTCATCCTGCCTTACTGGGAGGAGCCGATGGAGATAGCGAAAAAGAACCCGCACGTCAAAGGCGTGGCACCATATATCAGAGGGCCGGTTTTGCTGAGCACGCGCGACAAGGGACATCCGCTGGTGGTTTTAGGCATGGATCCCAATTTGGAGGATTCGGCTTCGGAACTGCACAATTACATCAAGGACGCCGGGGGAACGCTGACGGACAACCAGGTAATTTTAGGCGATACGTACGCCAGGAATCTGGGAGTGGAGAAAGGGGACAGAGTGGTTTTGACTTCGCCGGCTTTCGTTCAGACGCCCGGCGGAAGAGTGCCTGTGCAGAAGACGCTGGAAGTGGCGGGGATCTTCCATTCCGGGAATTTCGAATACGATTCGCAGTTCGGGCTCACGACTCTCGCGGTGGCCAATCATCTTTTCCAGATGAAGGGCGCGGTGCACGCGCTGAAAGTTTCGCTGGACGACGTGGACAACGCCGGCATAGTGGCGAAGGAGTTGAGCGAGGAGTTGCGGGGACGCTGTTCCGTGCAGACCTGGATGGAACAGAACGCGCATCTTTTCGCGGCGGTGCAGCTGGAAAAAAGAGTGATGTTCCTAATTTTGCTTCTTATCAGCCTTGTGGCGGCTTTGAATATCGTCAGCACTCTGGTCATGGTCGTTCTGGGGAAGACCAAGGATATCGGCATTCTGAGGGCCCTGGGGGCCACCAGCAGGTCGGTTGGGCTCATCTTTACCATCCAGGGGCTCTTCATCGCCATGGTGGGTCTCTTTTTGGGCGTGGTGGGCGGAACATTGATCGCGTACAACGTCAATCCAATTTTGCACTTTTTGCGTCTGCATTTCGGCATAGATCTTTTCCCGGCCAACGTCTATTACCTGGACGGCATCCCGAGCCAGGTCGTGCCGGTCGATGTGGCGACGATCGCCTGCTGCGCATTCGTTCTGTGCCTCCTCGCTTCCATTTTCCCCGCGCTTTTGGCTTCCAGAATGAAGCCGGTGCAGGCTCTCCGTTACGAATAGCATGGCGATCTTCGGAATAGGCTGCGACATCGAGAGAGTGGAACGCTTCAAAGTAACTGAGGCGAAGAAGGCGCTGGCGGAAAAAGTTTTTACGGAAAGCGAACTGAAATATTCTCTTGATTACCGCTTCCCGGAACAGCGTCTCTGCGCCCGCTTCTGCGCCAAGGAGGCTTTTTTCAAGGCGCTCGGCACGGGCGTCTCGGGCAAGATGGCTATGAAAGACGTGGAGGTAGTGAAAGAGCCTTCCGGAAAACCGGCCATTGTCTTGCACGGCGCTACGAAAGAATTTTTTCTAAGTCTTGGCCTCGGGAAAATAAACCTTTCCATTTCGCACACTTCCGAGATTGCCGCGGCTTTCGTGGTATTGGAAAACGAATGACGTTTTTTCCTGAAGGGAATTTGCTATAATTCTCTTTTGAAAAATTTTTTAAAAATTTATAACAAAAAAATCAGGAGAATTTTTATGTCAACAGTCGCCGAATACTACAAGAAGCTTGCCGACGAGATGCAGTCTCTGCGCGACACCGGAACTTACAAGGAACTCAGGTATCTGCAGACGCCCATGGACGCCTACACGGAAATGGAAGGCTACGGCCGCACCATGATCATGTCCTCCAACAACTACCTCGGACTCTCCAATCTTCCCGAGGTCAAGGAAGCCGGCAAGGCGGGCATCGACAAATACGGCGCCGGCACCGCTTCCGTCCGTTTCATCTGCGGCACTTTTGACATCCACAGAGAGCTTGAGCAGGAGATCGCTTCTTTCTTGAAAACGGAAGCCTGCTTGACTTACGTTTCCTGCTGGAGCGCCAACGAGAGCGCCATCCCGGTCGCCTGCGGCGCCGAGGGCGTTGTCATCAGCGACGAACTGAACCACGCCTCCATCATTGACGGCTGCCGTCTTATCGCCAAGGGCGTGCAGAAGGCCCGCTACAAACACTCCGACATGGCCGACCTGGAAGCCCAGCTCAAACAATTCCCGAACGCTCCCGTCCGCCTGATCGTGACGGACGGCGTCTTCTCTATGGAAGGCGACGTGGCCAAGCTGCCCGAGATCGTGGCCCTGGCCAAGAAGTATGAAGCGCTTGTCATGGTCGACGAATCCCACGCCACCGGCGTCATCGGCAAGACCGGACGCGGCACCGCGGAATATTACGGTCTGGAAGGCCAGATCGACATCATCTCCGGCACCCTCGGCAAAGCCCTGGGCGGCGCGGCCGGCGGCTTTGTGGCCGGCAAGAAGTGCTTTGTGGAAGCACTCATTCAGAAATCTCGTCCGCAGCTCTTTTCTAACGCTCTGCCTCCGACGGTCGCCTGCTCAGCCCTGGCCGCGCTGCGCGTTTTGGAACGCGAGCCGGAAAGAGCCCAGCGCTTGAGAGACAAAGCCTCCTACCTCAGGAACAAACTGAAAGAAGCCGGCTTCAAGCCGCTTGACGGCGACGGCGCCATCGTTCCCATTATCGTCGGCGACGATGCCTTCGCTATTAGTATCAGTAACAAGCTCCTGAAGAAGGGCCTCTTCGTCACCGGTTTCGGTTTCCCGGTCGTGCCGCGCGGCACCGCCCGTATCCGCTGCCAGGTCTCCGACGCCCTTGAACTCAAGGACCTCGACTGGGCCGTTGAGCAGTTCAAGGAAGTCGGCAAAGAAGTCGGCTTGATCTGAC
>JAFYHD010000029.1 GCA_017539325.1 bacterium
CATCGGCGCGGGCGCCAAAATTATCGGCCCCATCACGGTCGGCGACAACACCATTGTGGGCGCCAACGCCGTTGTCCTGAAAGACACCCCGAAATATTCGACCATGGTGGGCGCGCCCGCCAAGGCCGTCAAGATCGCCAAACCCCAGGGCAACCGCCGCCGCAACAACCGCTTCCGCCCGCGCTACGTCAGCAACGGCAAGCTCGAAAAGGACAACCGCGGCAAGGCGATCACCAACGAGTAAAGCTTGAAAAAGATATTGGAAATAACGACTGTCGGCATCACCGCCAGGGCCTTCCTCATTCCCCTCTTCGAAGAGCTGAAAGAGGAAGACCTTGACGTCACCTACGCCTCGACCCCGGACTTCGACGCCCTTGAGACCGTCAAAGCCGCTAACGTCCCCTTCTTCCCGGTCTATATCAGCCGTTCCATTTCCCCAAAGGACCTCGTCTCCTTCTGGAAGCTCTACCGCTTCATCAGGAAGGAAAAGTTCGACGTCGTCCACACCCACACCGCGAAAGCCGGCTTCGTAGGAAGGATGGCCGCTAGTTTGGCCGGCGTTCCGACGATATTGCACACCGCGCACGGCCTTACCGTCCACGCAGGCCTCTCGAAATTCAAGAAGAAACTCTACCTCTTCCTCGAACGCTTCGCCGCCAAACGCACGAAAAAATTCATCTGCGTCACGAAGCTTGTCGAGGACTCCCTTGTAGAGCAAGGCATAACGGAAAGGGAAAAGTGCGTCGTTATCCCCAATTTCGCCGGCCCTTCCTACGATCCTAATAAGGTCGATCCCGCAAGGATCGAGAAATTGAGAGCCAAACTCGGCCTTCCCCAGGGCGCTTTTCTTCTTACCTGCGCCGCCCGCCTTGTGGACGACAAGGGCCTTTCGGAATCCATTTCCGTCCTTCACGACCTGCCCAAAAACGTCTGCCTTGCCATCGCCGGCGACGGCCCCAAAAAAGACAAGCTTCAAAAGCTGGCCGAGCTTCTTAAGGTCGAGGACCGCGTCCGCTTCCTAGGCTGGGTGGACACCTTCGACATGCCGGCCCTTCTTTCCCAAACGGACGTCTTCATCTCCGCCACCAAAAGGGAGGGCTTCGGCGTCGGCATCATAGAAGCCCAAGCCATGGGCCTACCCGTCATCACATCAAAGATAAGGCCCATAACGGATCTTCTCGCTTCCGACAGCGCCCTTTTCATCGATCCCAGTACCAAGGAATCCACAAGGGAAGGCATTCTCAATTCAGCCAAAGAACTCCTCCAGGACGAGCAAAAAAGAAGGGTGCTCTCTCAGAAAGCAAAAGAGAACGCCCAAAAATACTCCCTCGAAAACTACCGCGCCAACGTCCGCGCCTTCATCCAGCGCGAATTTTCTTAACTCGCTTGTCTCCCTACTTGTTCTCTTTTTGAAAGGACAAGCGAACCGCACTATTGTTGGCTAATGTGGAATTCAATTCCACATTAGCCAACAAATCGCTTAGCCAAAGCTTAGAAACTAGACATGTTAACGAGTTGACAGCCAAGCCTTAAAGAAAGGATTGGCGAACCTGTATCTTCCGCCGTACTGGTAAATGAGGCGCTTCGCGACAAGACGCTTTATCACCGTGCGAATCGAACCCGTATTGTTTGTTCCGACGCGGCGCATGAATTCCTCGGAGAACATGCTTTGAGAATCCGTCTCTGCCAACGCTCTAAGAAAAGAAACCTGCAGAGGCGTGAGCTGGCGGACTGCTTCCCCGAAACCTTCGCCTTCTCGGGAAAAAATAAGATTCAAGGCCTTGGGAATATCAGAAACTGTCACAGTGTCCCCCGCTTCCGTGGCATCCCAGATTGCCTCGCAGATCTCCTGAACGTCTCCTGTAACAGAATCGGCATAGTCCACAAGTGCGCCAGCAGTCTCTTCGTCGACCAGCCTGTCGCCTTTGCGAAAACGCGAGACGATAAAACGGACAAAGGAGGGCTTCTCTATGGCCCCGACAGTGAAGGTCACAGCCGACTTAAAGAAGGGGCTCTGATCGTCGTCGAATATCTTCATCATATCGTTGCGCACGCTGCCGGAAAAGAAGAAGGGCGTGCCGGACTGGAACTGGATCGTCGACCGAAGCTCAGCAAGAATGACATCGGAGCGGTCAAGATCGAGAATGTCCTGGAACTCGTCGAACACGACGCATATCCGCTCGCCTTCGGCAAGCTTTTTTATCATCGCCATAACCGCCTGAAGCGATTCCGGACGGTCGGCCTCCCGCGCGTCAATGGAGATCTGCGGCGAACCGGTTATCGGATCGAAAGACAGTGTAGGCCGCAAAGTATGTGCAAGGGACACCGCCTTCTTTAAGAAGGACATCTTTTCGTTTACCTCCGTGATCCCATTCATGACCCGGCGGCAGAAATCGAAAAGCGTGTGTATGCAGTAAAGATCTATGTAGAGCATACGCATCCCACGCAAGCCGGAAATGGAGTGCTTAATAAGCGAGGTTTTCCCAATGCGCCTTTCGCCCTGTATCACGACATTCTGGCCTGACCTGGCAAACGCCTTGAGCTGGCGTTCCAATTTAGGCCTGGGGCAGAAGAACTCGCCGTCGACGACGCAGCCATACTTGAACGGATTCACGTTTCGCTCCTTTTCAAACATTTCATCATCCGGATTGTACTATAACAAACAGGGCAAGTCAAGGCTCTCCAAACAGTATTTGTTATAGGTTTTTAATTTAACTATTTTATAAATATCTGTATTTACTTTATTTATATTTTTAAATTGTTCTTTTTAGAACAATTTTTATTGCTCTAAATTGCACTATGCAAAAAAGAGCAATTTAAAAATCCTCAGCCGGACAAACATCCAGCTATGCTTTCCAACATTTTAATCTACGGAGTGAGTGAAAGCAAGGTTTTTGAACTTTTCTATTTCTTTCATTAGCTCAAGTGTAAAAAAAAGAAAGCCGCCCGGTTGGGCGGCTTTATTTGTGAGCCTTTTGTAAAGAGGCTAAACTTTACGGAATGAGCACCGCGCGGAAACCGTCTTCGGACAATCTGTTGTTAGGGAATAAAAAGCTGCGGTGAGCAGCGCGGCATTCTTTAGCGTCAGTGGAGCAGTCTCCGCTGCGGACGACGCGATATAAATTATAGCTGGGTAAAGGACCAACGGGGTCGACGGTGTAGCTGGAGACATCCGGCGCCCAAATATCCAGGCACACTTCGTCCACGTTGCCGTGCATGTCGTAAAGGCCTATGAAGTTCGGCGTTTTCGTTCCGACTTCGTGTGGCACGGGGGTTGAGTCGCCGTCATAGTTGGCCAGATTGTCAAGGTTGGAGTCAGGGTTGGTGCCCAAAATGGCGCTGCCGTCGTTCCAGACGCCGCTGCCCCAGTAGGTCCCGTCGCCTTTGTCGCGGCAGGCCATTTCCCACTGCGCGTCGGTGGGAAGGTCGAAGATGAATTGGTTGCCGAAACGAGCTCTGAAAAGGTCGAAGAAGCTGCCCGAGTCCACCCTGTGGTCGGTGTACTGCGGCCAAGTCGCGCCGGCGTTTTCGCCCCTCAGATCGTTGTAACTGACATTGTCGACAGGTTTGGTGTCGCCAATGTAAGCCCACATTTGAACAGGGTTGTAACCGGCTATGGTCTCGAACTGCTTCTGCGTAAATTCAAAGACGCCCATGTAGAAAGGTTTCGTTATGGTAACGGTGTGCTCCACCTCGCTCGCGGCGTACTCTGAATGATAGGGATCGTTGGAGTTGGACCCCATAACGAAGGTGCCGGCCTCTACGCGCCTGAACCAGACCTGGGTAAGCTTGGAGATGGCGCCTGTTGCAACGCTGGGCGGAGTCGTAGTGAAACCGACTCTGTTGAGAGTCAGATCGAAGACGATATACGTCGCGTCGCCGGTAACGTCCTGGGCAAAAATGGCAACTTTGGCCGCGCTGGAGTCTACCGTATTTCCAAGATCAGCCGTGCTGTCCCATGTGATGCGCTTAGTGCCGGAGCCGAAGACGAGCCCGTACTGGCCTTCGCCTTCTATGGTGGAAAGATTGAAAGCTTCGCCGTCGCCAATTTTGCCGAAGAACTGGACGCTGAAAACAGGGCCGGAGCTGGTGTTGCCGGACGCCGGGGAAAGCGTGTAGTCGATGTCGACCTTGCCGTTCCAGGGCCACCTTTGGCGGCAGGTGACGCCGCTGACAACGTCGGCGGCGGCCTCAAAGGAAACCAAAGCTATAAGAAGCGCGGGAAGGAAGAATTTTACTTTTCTGGCACCGCACAGAAGAAATAGAAGCGGAATAAGGAAAAGCATGGCCGGCTCGGGTAAAAGTTTGATTTTTGAATCGGCATCAACGGTATCCAGTATCGTTTCGCCGCTCGTAATAGCGTAGCTCAGGGTGTAAGTATCTCCCCTGGGAAGGACGGTCGGATCGACGGATTCGTAATCCCAAACGTAGCTGCCTTCGGCTTCCGTTCCGCTCGTCATAATATCGTAAGGGTCCTGCGCGGTCGCGACAAGACTGATCTTCCTGTCCTCGCCTTCAGCCCATTTCGCGCTGTAAGAAAGGGCGGCAGCCGGCGAAAGCTCTAGGGTTTTGCCCGGGGCGACATTGTAGTTGTCCAGATCGAAATCAGACGACCAGACGGCGCCGGCGGGAACTTCCACAGCGTTTAAACTTACCGCAGCGCAGAAAAGCGCCGCGGCGCCAATGATAAATTTGAAGATTCTCATGATGGTCACCCCCATGAAAAAGAATTAGGGATAGATTTTTTGACACAAAATTTTTAGTATTCTATCAAAAACGGCCTTTCAAAATCAAGTTAATAATTTTTTACGGCCTCGACAAAAAAAGCGCGCCGTTTGGCGCGCTTCTTAAGTTAGGTATTTTTACCAACTTAGTGAGCCTGGAGCCAGAGCTGCCTAACCAATTGGTCTAAATTTTCGGGCCAATTCTTTCATGAAACGATGAGCGGAGCCATGTAGAGCGGAAGGTGTATCACGCCGTCTTTTTCTTCGACGTCTTTAATGTGAAGCACATACGCTTTATCTAGGAAAGCCGCAAATTTCCTTCTGAACTTAGCCAGTGATTCGTAAGCATAGCTTCTGCCGCTTTTGACTTCGACCGGAGATATGTTGTGCCGTCTGGTAAGATTTGGCTTGGCAATAAGGAAATCAATTTCCATCCGGTCTCCGTTTTTCTCCCGACTTGAATTGGAATAAAAATATAGTTTGTGGCCGGCCGAGCGGAACATCTGCGCGACTACATTCTCAACAAGCATTCCTTTGTTTAACTCGATTCTATCAGAAAGAATACGGTCGTGTATGTCTTCAACTACCAATGCGCTTTCGTCAAAAGCCATGCTTACGAGAAGCCCAGTGTCTCCAAGATAGCACTTAAGAGACAGCCTATCAGTGTTCATCTCGAGACCGACATTCGGCTCGCTCGCCCCTCGGCAGATATTGACCGTCATAGCGTTCTCCAGCCAATCAAAGGTCGTGTCGTACCCGCGCATCCGTCCGTTAGCGTCTATTTCAGACAACGTGAATTTTTTTTCGTGTCTGGATAGTTGAGAAGGAATGGAATTAAACACCGACAACGCCTTGTGCTTCAATGCTCCAGCGAATTTGTTGATGTCAGCGCGATAAAGCGTCAATATGGAGCGTTTCACCGCGTCTATTTGCCTTAAGTCATGTGTCTCAGCGAAAGTTGAAACAGCCTGAGGCATGCCCCCAACGACAAGATATTGGCGAAACATGTCCATGATCGATTCGTGCAGATCTCGTCCCAGGGGTTTGAGTTCCTGAAAATGTTTTCTTATAACCGGCATTGTAGCGGGATGCCCCATTGCCCACATGAACTCTTCAAAATCCATGGGAAACATCTCAATATGCCATTCCTCGGAAGGGATCACGATGTTCCTGACGTTCTTACTTATCGAGATCAAAGAGCCCGTCTCGATATAGTGGTAGCGTCCGTCCGCAACTAAATATTTGATCGCCTCGCGCGCTTTGGGGAATCTCTGGACTTCGTCGAAGATAATAACGCTTTTGCCTTTGGGAAGATCAGCCTTGTAGGCGCTAAGCAAATACATGAAAAACAAATCAAGATCCTCAAGGTATTCTTTGAAATACCTTTTAACCTTTGACGTCACTTTGGCGAAGTCGATAACAAGGTAGGCTTCGTATTCATTCTTGGCGAATTCCTCGGCTATGTAGCTCTTGCCGACGCGGCGCGCTCCGTCAAGCATAACGGCAGTCTTGCCGTTGCTGACGCACTTCCATTCCAAAAGTTTGTCGTAAACCTTGCGCTTCATATGTATTTACCTCATTTTGGCTATATTATAGCATTAACCAACGTTAAAATTCAAGAGGCAATTGCACGTTTTCAAACACTTCGCAATACATAATATTGCACGTTTTCAAACACTTCGTAAAAGCTAAAATTGCACATTTTCAAATAGTTCGCGAAACGTGTTGTTTTATCAAAAATCAACACACTCTAGTGTGCTTGGAGCCAGAGTTGCAGTCTCTCTTCGAAGAGGCCAAGGTATGTGGAAAACTCCTGGTTGCGGTTGATGTCCTTGAAGAAGTCGAAGTATTCTTTTATCTTCGATTCGTCATAGACGGGGAGCTTGCTTCTGTCGGCGGCCATCAGCATATCGTAGACTTCTTTTCCTTTGGGGGTGAGGTCTGTGGGAACGCCGAACTCGATGTCAGTGGGGTAGCCCGGGATGCCGATATCGCGGTAGTAGAGTTTCGTGCCGATGGCGGGTTCGGCAAGGCCGAGTTCCATCTTCTTGGGATCGTTCTCGTAGAAGGTCATGTTGAAGATCCAGATGGCGGTGCCTTCATTGAGAGCGGAGATGCCGCCGGCGCCGTGCTCACGGTCGTTGAAGATGTGGAAGAGCTCGTGGGTTAAGGTGTCGCGGATGGATTCGGGATCCTTTGCGGCGAGGAGGCCGGAGCTCATGGAGATATGGTCGCCCGCGGCCCAGGCGCCGCCGTCGGCTTCATGCACGTTGATGGGCGTGTGGGCAAAGAGTTCAACGTAGAAGCCCAGCTTCGGATGTTCGATGATGGCCGCACAGCCTTTTATGACGGTCTCCTTGTCTTCGTCTGGGATGTTGAGGGTGAGCCAGTTGCGGACGAGCTTTTCTTTTTCTTCAGGGGTGAGGGCTTTGACCTTTTTGTTCATCTCGGCTACAGTGGCGTTCTTCGTCCACTCTTTTGCCTCTTCCTGCGTCATGTCGCAGATCTTTTTCTGACAGGCGCTCAAAAGTAGTCCCCCTGCTATAAGCGTTAAAACGATAAGTGATCTTTTCATGTTTCCCCCTTGATTATTTAGGCGATTGGATCCTGGCAAACGTCGCGGCACATGCACAGGGAGCAGTCCTCGCCTTCCCAGATGCGCTGGTAATGGTTGATGGCCTCGTCCACGATTTCCCGCTGGTCGGTCCATATGCCGCTTTCGAAGTTTCTTCTGTGCTCGCTTTTCATGCCGAGCCCCGCGCCGGTTATGTTGGCGGAGCCGATGTAGGCTAAACGCATGTCGACTATGACGAGCTTAGAGTGCACTCTCGGGCACATGCGGCGCTCGAGGTCGGTCGCTAGGATCGGGTTGCGGTCGAAGTCCTCGAGGAAGCGGGGGCCGGGCTCCTTGCCGTGCAGAAGCCTGACTTCCACATTCTTTTCGAGAAGGTCTGCGATCCTGGCCGGGAAGGAGACCACCTCGCTCCCCCTCTCGACGAAGGCATCCTTTAAGTTGGAGGTGGCGAGCCAGAGGCTCGAGCGGGCCATGAAGGCCGCCTTCAGGACGATGTCGTAATGATCGTGGTCGGAAATGTAATTTAGCATCAGTCTATTATCTCCACGTTGGCTCTGGGAATGGTCGCTGTTTCGCCGGAATCGAGCTTGGCTTTCAAGACTCTGACTTTCGCTTCCGTGGCGATGGCTTCGGGCTGCTCGGGCAGTTCCGTGACTTCAGCCAGTTCCCCAAAGTAGGGTGATCTGATTATTCTTATCCTGGTGCCGATCTGCAGCTCTTTGGCCACTGCCAGAGAGCTCTTAGCGTCTTTCGTTTCGCAGTATTCCAAAACTGGTATGATGACTTCAGGGCGGACGACGCCGGCTCTTATCTGAGTCGAGCCGTTGAAGGAGGCCGTTTCGCCTTTGTGCTGCTTTAGGAGCTCCATGGTTCTGGAGTCCATCTTCAGTTTCCCGAAGCCTTCCGTGACGATCAGCGTGAAGCCTAGGTTCTCCTGGCCGGTTATGGCGACACCGATGTATTCCCCTAAGATGTCGTGGATGACTTTGTGCTCGATGCTTGCGACCACGATGCCTTTCACCTTGCACAGTTTTGCCATGTCGATGGCGTCTTTCTCTATGGAGCGCCCGCCTACGATGATCTTGCCCTCGCACTCCTCAGTGAGGTTTTCAAGCGTTATGTCCTCGTCTTCGGAGACGATCATTATTTCGCCGCTGGATTCCCCGCCAAGGCCGAAGATGCCCTGGATGACGCAGGCCGTGCAGGAAACGTCTACGTCCGTCTTGCTGACTCGCGTTACCGTGCCGCTAAGATAAGCGGAGACTTCCAATATGGTGGCGGGCTCCCTGATGGCGATGAAGCCGTTGGTCGGCGAAATTTCTTCGATGAAGCCTTTGACCGGGGAACGGCATTCGTTCCTGACAAGGTCGAAGAAATGCGAAGTCTCGCCTAAAAGCTGATCCTTTTCGACGATGTCGCCGACATGGCAGGAAAGATGCTTCTCCATCCTGTCGTTGTCGAGCTCAAGGATCTCCGCGGCTCTCACAAGCGTCAGCGGCCCCTGATGATTGGCCATGCCGACGGTCTGGTCATGTGTGACAATGTCGCCGACGGAGACGGTGGCGTGCCCGCCCATGGGAAGCTTGCGGGTTTTCGTCACCGCTGTTCTTGGCGTGATAAGGAGGCCGGGAGTGAACGCGTTGCCCATTAGCTTTCCTCCTCCAGGTCAAAGGCGCCTATGGCTTTCGCCCAGGAGCGGTTCCTTCTTATCCTCTCCTTGGGATCGTCAGGGAGAACGAGCGGACGTCCCCTCGTGTCGATAACTAAGCCCACGGCGCTGAAGCGAGCTTTCCTTTCGTACTCGACGCCCGGTCCTTCGCCGGCGTCCACTTCCCTGTCAGGTCTTATGGTGAAGCTGAAGAGTTTCTCCGCCGTTTCGGTGAAGCGGTAGAGGCGGCCGGGATAAAGCTTGTAGTTCGTTTCACCCTGCGGAGTGTTGATGGTCAGCTCCGCGCAGACTTCCTTGTCCTTCATTTGTCCCTTGAGGGAGAGCGACGTGGCGATTGGGATCAAACAGTCGCGGTGCAAGACTTCCAGGGCGATGTCCGGCTCGACGCTCGAAAGCACGCCAAGGTGCGGCAGCATGAAGATCGAGTCCACATCCAGTTCCGTAATGCCTTCCGGCTCGAAGGAATCAAGCATGATAAGAGCCGTCTGTCTGCGCCTGGGGGCGTGCGAGAGCGCGCCGCCAGACCCTATGATGAGATCCATGTCTCCGGCGTTTATCACCGCGGCGCCTTTCTGTTCGAAGGCTTCCGCCACGCTTCTTTGCCTGACGATGCCTTTCAGTCCGCCGGCCAGGCGCATGTGGTGCGCGAAAGACAAGCGCAGCGCTTCCCTGACGATGGCCTGCTCTATAAAAAGCTCCCTTGCGGTCTGGGGAATGGTGGTGGGGCGGATCATTTTGTTTAAGGCCATGTCCCAAAGCTCGTTTACGCTGCTCTCAAAGGGCAGCCAGCGCAGAATATTCTCGAAGCCCGCTTCCTTTACCACGTTGCAGATGTTGTAGCTCATGCCGTAGTTCGCGGAGACCGTTCTGGTGAAGCGGCCGTTCACGCTTGAGAACACGTCTGTGGTGGCGCCGCCGATGTCGGCGGCCAGGACGTTGATCTTCTCCTTTTCGCCCACAGCGGCGATACACTGACCAAAGGCGGAAGGCGTCGGCATAATGGGAACGGAGACCCAGGACATGAGTTTTTCGTAGCCCGGAGCCTGGGCCATGACGTGCTCAAGGAAGAGACGGTGGATGGCCTGGCCGGCGTCGTTCAGGTCCTCCTCTTCCATCGTGGGCCTGACGTTGTTGACTTTTATGAGATCGACCTTTTTGCCCAGCACGTCCGTAACGAGCGGCAGAGCCTCGCTGTTGCCGGCGAAGATGACGGGGACCTTGAAGAGCTCGCCGAACCTCGGCTTCGGGTCGGCCATCAGAAGCGTCTCAGCCATTTCCACCAGATGCTTCGTAGTACCGCCTTCCGTGCCGCCGGAAAAGAGCACCATGTCGGGCCTGATGTGGCGGATGCGTTCCACTCGCTCCTGCTCGGTCCTGCCGTCATCGTAGGTGAAGGAGTCTATGATGATGGCGCCGGCGCCCAGGGCCGCCCTCTGCGCGCTCTCTGCGGACAGAGACGCCACTACGCCGATGACCGCCATCTGCAGACCGCCGCCGGCGGAACTGGTTGAGAGATAGAGGTCCGCGCCCTCATTGGGATCGCCGCCCAAAATGATCTTGCCATTCTCGACGAGCTTCCTTCCTGTGATCTCCTGTAGCTCGGTCACGGCGTTGATGACGCCGATGGTCACGTCGTCGAAGGGCGCCTCGACTGTCGTAGGCGCTTCTCCCCTGCCCGCCAGGCGGTATTCCCCTTCCGGCGTGCGGGTGATAAGTATCACTTTCGTGGTGGTACTGCCGCAGTCGGTCGCGATGATGGCGTTGATCTTTTTCTCTTCCGCCATCAATCTTCCCTCTCCAGTTCCTCTAAAAGTTCCGCGAGCGCTTCCCTGTCGTTCAGCGTCTCGTACAAGGGCTTCGCCTCGTAGCCGGCGATGGCGAGGAATGGCTCCGCGCCCATCACGATGTTGGCGTAGATGGTGGCCAAGGGCCAGTTGGCTCTCACAAGGAAGGCCGCAAGGGGCCCGAGCCCCCTTTCCTTAAGATCCTTCGCCAGGCGCACCCCAAATTCGCTTCTCCTTTCCACGACTAGCCTCCCAGGATCATAAGGTTTCTAATCCAGACAGCGATGGCGTCAATACGGTCGATGAGCCAGCTCATTCTGGTGGCGATGGTGTTGCCGAAGACCGCGCCGAAGGCGATCATCATGACGATCCTACCGGATCTTACCGCGCCCTTGGCGACGGTCGTCTTCAATTTCAGGCAGAAGACGAAATATATCATGACCAGTATCATGGTCACGAGATAGACGAGGTTGAAGACGTTCTTCCAAGTAATGGAGACGTCTCCGAAAAGACTGATGTGCGGGACGTTGACCGGCCCGAAGGTCAATAGGGGCTTGACCGCGCCGGCGATCTGCGGGATAGCGAGGTTGACGTTCTGCCCAAAAGCGATGCCGACCGCCACGCCCATCAAGAGGCCCAGGACGAGCTTGTTGGTCCAGGCGAATCTCTTGATATAGACCGTGAACCACAGCGCGGAGGGAATCAGGCCCAAAAGCAGCAAGAGCTGCCAGGCCGAGCCCTGGGCGGAGCGCCCGACCATCGCCGCGAACCCGTCCGCCACCTTATAGACGAAGGAGGGCAGGATCTGCTTGTCGATGACCTCGAAGAGCATGTACGCCGCGGAGGAGCCAATAATGACGTGCTCCAGCGTTCTGTAGAGCTTGTTGTCGCCGAAGATGAAGGAGAGCATGCCGATGGTGCAGAAGACCGCCACCCACTCCCCAAAAACCGCCACCGACCAGGTCCCGGCCTTGGAGCGCAGGGTAAACTCTCCCAAAAGCGCGATGATGAAAAGTATCGTGAAGATAAGCGCGCCGATGTTCAGGTAGCGCTTCTCGCCCACCGTAACTTTGGGCGCCGTCTTTTTGACAGGAAGCCCCAGCCTTTCTCTCCGGCGCTCCAAAAGCATGCCGATATTGCCTAGCGCGATCAAAAGGATTATCAGGACTCGAGCCAGCGTCAGGGCGTTCACTCTTGTGGAGCTTCCGCTGCCGTTTCCTTCCTCCGCTTCGGGATCATCGCCGGCCAACTCGGGATAATTCTCCTTGAGCAAGGTCAGATACTCGCTGGCGCCGTTCATGCCGTCCAGGATGCCGACCAGCTGCCTGGTGTCGAAGTAGGGATAAAGCCTGGTGCAGATCAGCGACCAGCCCGCGGCTCCCACAGGGATCTCAGGATGCCTAGGTGAGAAAATGCCGATAACGTGCTCGGACTCCACGTCGCCGCTGATCGTAATGATCATGGAAGCGTTGGCCAGAGACTTGAAACCCTTCAGGATCGGCAGCTCATAAGCGGAAGTCCCGTAGAGATCCTGCGCCACGCAACCTAAAAAGTCGCCTTCCAGATTCTGCAGAATAGGCCCGATGTTCGGTCCGGAAATGCCCTTGAACCCAAGGTTGGCGTAATCAACGCCGTACGTCAGCGTATAATGTCCCCTCGCGATCTCCGAATTGATGACCTCCTCGGAAGCTCTGGGCGCCATAGGATTCAGGGCCGGACAGAAGACCACGAAAGGCTGGCCGAGCACAAGTAGATGCCTGACCAACGCCACCATCTGCGGCCTGTTCTCGCCTCGGGAACTCGGATCCCAGCTGCTCAGCAAAACCACCGGCACGTCCGGTTTTTCCGCGTGCACTTTCTCCATGGTCTTGTAAAGGCACCGGGTGGCATTGCTAACATAAACCGGCAGCGACCACTTCACGAAGAAGGGCACCGCCAGGCAGACGATCAGGACGAGGTAAATGATATTCCTGGGGATCCTCTGAAGGTCGAGCCTCATTTCGCTTCCTCCCCTTCAGAAAGATGATCCTCGATGCCCAGCCAGATCCTCCAGGAGACCGCCAGCGAGGCGATATAAACGCCTATTTGCAGCGCCCTGAAGACCGTGCCGTTCATATCCTCACGCAAGAAACGCGCCAGTTCCGGCAACTGCAGATAGAAGAACCGCGTGTTGCCGAGATACCGCGTCAGATAATTCCCCAGGGGATCGTAGCCGATCATCACGATCAGCGCCACGCTCATCATCACCACGCCTTCCAACGATTTTATCTTGAAAGCTCTGTAGGCGGCGTAGGTGATGTAAAATCCCAGTATCGCCAAGACCGTCACTAGCAAAGGCGTATAAATGTACGAGCGGTAGAACTCCACCGCGTCGAAAGCGCCTTCCGGCCTCTCCTTAGAAAACCATCCGTAAATGACGCAGATCACAAAGACCGTAACGAACGACACGAAGACGATAAGGCTGTACTGCCAGCCTTTCTTTCTGTTCATCAGAGTCATGATATGCACTCTGAAAACGTTGGCCAAGGCTATGCCGTAGGCTGTCGCGCCCACCAAAATAAGCACAGGCGCGCAGAACTCGTTCACGATCTTCGTCAGCGTCAGTCCGCCCGACCAGGCTCCGCCCTCTATGGGCGTTCCCTCAAAGAGCCACTTCGCCAGGTACAGGAGCCCGGGCAAAAAGATCGACAGCCAAATAAGTTTCTTCTTCATATCACTTCTGCAAAGCCTGGGCAATCTTTAAAACTATTGGCCCCAGCGTCGGGATGGAAGCCAAAACAGCTGCGACTACGACGCTCACAATTACGATGACCTTCACCATATCCTGTCCGTACAGGCTTCCCGAGAGCTTCGGATCGCCGCTGATGCTGGCGCTCACCGCGAAGAACTCCTCGCCGATTATGACGTAGTCGCAGGCCGCGATGAAGAAAGGTATCTGGAACAATTGGCTCGTCCCAGCGATCTGCATCGCCCCCACCACCTGCCCTGTCTCGGACAGCAAAAGAGACTCCAGCTCGTAATACCCGAAATAAAAGCAGGCCGCCGGCCGCTCCTTCAGCATATATCCCATGCTGGCCGCCGCGAAATAGACCTGCCCGCCCGGGAAGAACCTAACATCCGTTGGATTAAACGACCGCAGCTCCCCGATAGACTTGCAGGCCTCCTCGTACGTCGTCTGCAAAAGCGTCAGCGTCCTTTCCATACACACCGGGATCAACAAGCGATTCCTATACCGCGCCGAAACCGTCGCGATCTTGTTCAATATCGGCATGGAGGCGTACAACTCAGGATGCGCCGTATCGGATACGCCCGTGCAGAACAGCGACGGCCGTCCCATCTCCGTAGCGCGTCCCACCGCTTCCTCCATTTGCTCCAAACCGGGAATAGGCCTAATATTGAAGCGATATCCCTTCTTAGCCAAATGCATCCCGAGCGTGATCAAACTCACGCACAAAACGAAAAACACTCTTGGCACCAAATAAGCAAGCCAATCGAAAGGCGCGGCCTCGGCAACCGCCTCAGGTTCCTCGCAGAACCCTAAAACGACCCCCGCCAACGCCAAAAACAGCAAAGCAAAAAATATCCCTCTTTTACCTAACACACACTATATCTCCAAAAAGAGATTATATCAAATCCAACCTGTCCCATCAGCCCCCCGCTTTTTTCGGGACAGCGGAAAAGAGGAAGATATAGCGATCTAGCGAGTAAGCTTGAAGCCGGTGCCCACGAACTGTCGCTTTTTTTCTTTGTTTACCCAAATATGTTAGCAAAAACAAGCTTATATTTTGCTAAAATAGACTCGTAATTGAAAAGGAGGCTCCTATGATCGACTTTGAGGAACGCGTAAAATCACACCAGTACGTCGGCGTCCAGACGAAAGAGAAAGGCATAGCCGACATCTTCAAGCTGGTCTATGGCTGGATGTTTTTGGGGCTTGCCCTCTCCGGCGCCGTAGCCTACTACTTCTTCTCATCAGGAGCTTACCAGTACGTCAACCCCATCATATTCCTCATTATTGAGCTGGTGCTGGTCATCGTGCTCTCCTTCTGCTTCAGGAAGCTCTCCTTCATTGCCGCGCTCCTGTTGTTCCTTGTGTACGCGGCCTTGAACGGCGCAACGCTTTCCGTAATTTTCCTTGTATACAAGATCAGCACGATCCAGAACGCCTTTTTCCTTACGGCCGGGCTTTTTGCCGTCATGGCGGTCTACGGCACCGTGACCAAAGCCGACTGCTCCAAGATCGGCTCCATTTGCACTTTCGGGTTATTCGGCATCGTCATCGCCTCCCTCGTTAACATCTTCCTCAAGAGCTCCGGCCTTGACTGGGCCATCTCGCTCATCGCCATCGCCGTCTTCACAGGGCTCACCATGTGGGACGCCCAGAAGATAAAAGCCCTGGCCAATGTGGAAGACAAGCTCGACAAAGAGACCGTCAGG
>JAFYHD010000030.1 GCA_017539325.1 bacterium
CGTTAGTCTTGGTTCTGATTTGAGGCGAGGCGCCGGATCTCCTTGTTAAATTCGGAGACGAGGATCATATTAAGACGCTGGGCGGCCGCTACTCCTATCGGACCTATGAGCCAGAGTATCATTGCGCCCGCTTCCTGGATCAAAAGGGCGTTCTTGCCTTTCACGAGATAAAGCAGATTTTCCTGCATGAGCGCGAAGGGGAGAAGCACGCCCAGAATGACAGGGAAGGTAAGGATAAGGAAAGCCAGCCAGTGGTGCTTCAGGACGTTCATGGTAACGTAGTTCCAGGAGGCGATGATGCCTGTGAAGAAATTTGGCTTAGGCGTCTCCAGGGCGAAGGTCGGCAGGAAAAGCAGTTTGGCCGTAAGAACTGTGAGCAGAGGCCAGATAATGACAAGCATCCAGGCAAGACCGATCATTGCGGCCGTTTGCCCTGAAAGGGAAAAGAGCTTGTAAGCGGAGAAGAAGATCGTCAGGATAAAATACAAGAGCGACGACATGATTATCCAGACAGGGAAGAGGGGAAGGGCCATCTTCCAGAATTCCTTGAAACTGACGCTTACGAGTACGCCCAAAGGCACGTTGTCGAAACGTGCGTCGGAGATCCTTGACCAGACCGTCATCATCTGGGAAACGCAAATGATGGAGACGAAGTTCAGAACGACCAGGCCTATTATGAACATATACGGCAGGTCGCCGTAGACGGGCGGGGCGGAAGACAGGATCTTTTCCCGACAGACGATGTAGCACAAAAATATAATGAAGGCGGGCAGCCCGCCCAGGAGCAGCGAGGGGTAGCGCCGCAGGGCGTAAGCTAAGGAACTTAAAGCTGTGCGCAGGAAGAAGAGCCGTTTGAACATTATCATCATAGCAGCCCATTATACCAATTTTGGACTTTTTGCTATAATTAGCTTAGAGGCTCCCCATAGTCGGATCCTCGCCCATCTAACCAAATACGGAGGTTATTGATCATGGAAGTTCTTATTACCACCAAAGGAATCACTGTCAACTCCCGCGACCGCGAATTCATTGAGACCAAGATACCGGCGGCTCTCCGTTCCGTTGCTTCGGTAACGAAAAACGTCAAGGTCCAGGCCAGTTACGAGGGCAACTACTATAATCTCGAAGCCCAGGTAGAACTCAGCTGGCGCGCGACCTTCATAAAAGCCAACGCCAGCGGCGCCGATCTTAGGACTTCCCTCGATACTTTGTGTGATAAGCTTAACGAACAGGCCAGAACCATAAAAGGCAAAATGACCACCAAGGAAAAGGAGACCATTCGCACCGCCGAATTTTGATCTTTTCCTCCCGTTCCTTACCCAGCCAAAAATCAACCCCCCGGGCCGAAAAAGCCCGGGGTTTTTATTGTTTGTTTACGAGAGACAGTTTTGTCTCGGACAAAAAGTTATGTTCCCTTGGCAAACAGGCTTCGCTGAGTTTGCTTACGGGAGCATAACTTTTTTCGTCCGAGACAAAACTCACGGAGGACGCAAAAATTTGATGACTTGATGTGAGCTATGGAGGCATATGTTCCTTAGCGAACATATGGAGGATGCAAGTCAAGGCCAGGCGCGCGTAATGGTGAGCGGGGAACATATGCCTCCATAGCGTATTATCACAACCAAATTTTTGCTAAAATATAACTATATGCGTGAAAGTAAATTGGAATCCATCGAGGTCAGCGAGTTTTTCGACGCCCTCGGCGCCACGAACCATCTGACTGTCGTCTCCGGCAAGACCGGCATGGGCAGAAAGATCACGACCAGCGAATTGAACCGTCCCGGCATGGCCCTGACGGGCTATTACGACGACTTCGCTGAATACCGCATCCAGGTCCTGGGCTTGGTCGAGGTCGTTTATCTCGCCAAACAGCCCGAGGAAGTGCAGAGGGAGCGCCTGACGCGCCTTCTGCAGATGCACATTCCCTGCGTCATTGTGACAAGAGGCTACGAACCGCCGCCCATTCTTTTGGAACTGTCCGACAAGTACGGCGTGCCGGTCATGGTCACTCCCGACGTTACGATGCCTTTCATGAACCGCGTCTCCAAATGGCTGGACGAGGTATTTTCTCCCAGAGCCATCATCCATGGCGAGCTGGTGGAAGTCTTCTGCGTCGGCGTCCTCATCATGGGCAAATCCGGCGTGGGCAAATCGGAGTGCGCGCTCTCGCTTGTTTCGCGCGGCCACATCTTCGTAGCCGACGACATCGTTAAGCTGAGGATATCGGCGGAAGACGGTTTGGTGGGCGCCGTGAACGAAAGGAACGGGCACCATATGGAACTGAGGGGCGTAGGTATTGTGAACGTCATGTCCTTGTACGGCATCAAAGGCGTCCGTATGGAAAAAAGCATCGATCTTGTGGTGACGCTTTTCAACTGGGAAGAGCGCGATCAGATCGACAGATCCGGCCTGGAAGTTTCGACGACCGAGATTCTGGGGCAGAAACTCCCTCACATGCAGATCCCTGTGAAACCCGGGCGTGATGTGGCGCTGCTCATCGAGGCGGCGGCCCAGACCTACAAGCTGAAAGCGTTGGATTTCGACGTCGCCAAGCGCTTCAACGATCAGCTCATAGAAAGCATGATCCAGGCGGCCGAAAAGAACAACCGCATCGTAAAATAACACGTAAGGATTTATGGCAACAGAAGAGACCCTGGAGAGAACCTTAGAAGTCCTGAATTATCAGGGAGTCCACGCCAGGCCTGCGGCTTTGATAGTGAAGGTTGCGACCCAATACAAGGCGGAATTGACTGTTTGCCGCAAAGACGATGAAGACGAGGAAGTGAACGCGAAATCGATCATGGGTCTTATGATGCTGGCGGCCGGGCAGGGGACGGAGCTCCTCTTCCGGGCGAAAGGCGAGGACGCCGCGGAACTCTTGGACGCACTGGAAGCTCTTTTCAAAGCTAATTTCAATGAATAAAATCTGGAGAAGATAGTATGAAAAAAATGTTATTGATCCTGGTGCTGCTGCCTCTGGCAGCCCTCGCCTCAGCCTACAATTATCGTATAAGTATGGAGTGGGTGGGCGACGCCGAGATGCAGCTTATTATGCGTCATCCGGATAATATAAAAGAATCTGAAACCGCGATCGCCTCCAGGGATTGCTATTCCGGCAACAAGAACCCAGATTGGGGCGTCAAGGACATAACCAGCGACAATCCGCGCTGGGCGTCCCGCAAGGAGGGCATCACCAACATCCAGGAGATCGTGGCGGAAGATCTTTTCGACGTCGGGAACTACAAGATCATAGCCCGCTGCTTAAACAACGCCGATCCTTCGAACCCCTATCAGGGAACCACAGTGTTTATCAATACGGATCTTTGGAAAGGTATTCCCGGCGACAGGGAGACAGTTACCTTGAACGCGGTCTACGGCACCCAGACCTGGCCGATCATCAAGGAGAGCGACTACAAGAACCTTTACACCAGGATCCTGAAATTCAAATACATAAAAAAAGGACTGGGCAAAGGAAAATATTCCATACATGCGAACTACGCGACGAATCTTGACCGCGACGACATCACGACCAACACTTACTTCAAGGTCTATCTGAACGACGAGCAGGTTTACCGCGACACGGGCAACTGGGAATGGAACAAGAAACAGACTGTCTTCCACGTCCACAAGCCCTGGACCATCAAGGTCTGGCGCAACGATTCCAAGCGCGAGATAAAAGTCAGGGGCGTGGCGGACGGCGCCTACCATTCCGTGGACGTCTACTGCAATATGGTGCTCGGACGTTATATTGGAACGAACTCCTTTTACGTGCCGAAAAGCGGAAAATATGTTTTCAAAGAACACGATTATCTCCATCCCAAGAAGTGAATATGGACAAACGCGTTGACTGGGATACATACTTTATGAATATCGCCAGGGAAGTGGCGACCAGATCCACCTGCCCGAGGAAAAGCGTCGGCGCGGTCATCGTAAGGGACCGCCGCATCCTGTCGACCGGCTACAACGGCAGCATAAAAGGCATGCCGCACTGTACGGACGTCGGCTGCGACATGGTCGACGGGCATTGCGTCGCAACGGTGCACGCTGAGGCCAACGCCATCATCCAGGCCGCCAGGAACGGCGTCTGCATCGACGGCGGCGACATCTACGTGACCGCCAGCCCTTGTTGGAACTGCTTCAAGCTTATCGCCAACAGCGGCATAAAGAGGATCTTTTACGGCGAATTCTATCGCGACGAGAAGAGTCTCAAAGTTGCCAAGGAATGCGGGATAGAGCTGATCTCGCTGGAAAAGAAGGATTAAGTTTTTGGCCACGTTCATCTCTTTGCACTATTTCGCCACCGGTCCCGGTCAGGAGCTTTACCAGTATCTGTGCGAAAAGGGGATCGACGCGGCGCTTTGGGAGATCCCTTTTTCTTTTTCCAATAGGGATCATTGCCGGCTTTCCGTCTTTCAGGGCGGGCATGAATGGACCTGGGAATGCGAAGCGCCCAAGGGCCCCAAGGTCTGGCGGTATTGGCGCGAGATCCAGTTGACGAAAAAGGCGCTTGCGATTTTGTGCGAGAAGGAATTTGCGGTTGACACCTACGTTGGCAACGGCGCCTTCGATACTTTAACTGGAATCAGAGAAAAGATAGGGAAGACCGTGAACTTTACTATCGATTACGCTCCCAAGGCTCAGCCCTGGTTTCTCAGGGGAGTTTACCGCGCTCTTGACAAGTATGTCTGCGAAAGAGCGACGGCGGTCTGGAACCTTTCTCCCAGGATGCAGGAAGCCAGGGAAAAAGATCATCCCGGTTTGAAATGCAATAAAGTTCTGACCGTGCCACACGGCACGCATTACTCTAAGCTTGCCAGCGTAAGAAAATCGCCCTCCAATCACGAAGCGCTCGTTTTCATGGGGCATTTGAAAGAGAATTCCGGAGTGGACCTGGTCCTGCGCTCGCTGCCGTCGCTTATCGAAAGGTTCCCCAAACTTTCCCTGACTTTGGCCGGGACCGGTCCGGCGGAGGAAGGTTTGAAAAAACTGGCTTCCGAACTCGGTTTGAATGAGCGCGTGAAATTCACGGGTTTTATCGAGAGCCACGAGGAACTGGAAAAGATCATCTGCTGCTGCGCCGTAGGATTGGCGCTCTACAATCCGGAAAAAGATGTCTTTTCGGTCAACGCCGATCCCGGGAAGCCGAAAGTCTATCTGGGCTGCGGGTTGCCGGTCATAATAACCGACGTGCCTCTGGTGGCAAAAGAAATAGAAGCGCGCGGCGCCGGAAAGATAGCCTCTTACGATACGAGCTCGCTCTCTTCCGCGCTTTCCGAGATCCTGGCGGATTATGGGAAATACCGTGCGGCGGCCGAAGAGATGGGCCGCGCTTACGACTGGGATGTTATCTTTGAAAAAGCGCTTGGCGACTTATGGGCAAAGTGAGCAAAATAGCCGACCACTCCCTCAAGGTCCTGGAATTTGACGCGCTTTTGGAAGTGCTCGCGAATTTCGCCTCCACCAGCGGCGGCAAGGAATATGTTCTTGATTTGAAGCCGCTGACGGAAAGGGGAAAGATCGAGACGCTCCTCAAGGAGACTTCGGAATTCCGCGGTCTTATCGACAGGGGCTGCGCGCCCATAATGGGGGAGATAAAAGACCTTTCCATCTGGTTTGCCGACATTGGCGGAAGAAGAGTGCCCTTCGAACCGAACGAGCTCAACGACATCGCCTCGGCTTTCGAAGGCTGCCTTTCGCTTAAGACGCAGCTGAAAGGATATGCGGAACTGCTGCCTCTGATGTCGCAGTGGACGGACAAGATCGCCGACCTTACGGAACTTTCGCGCGCCATAAGGGACGTCGTTTCTCCGGACGACACGATAAGGGACAGCGCCTCCAAGGAATTGAAGGAACTGAGGGGAAAGATCGCGAAGCTGGACGCCGCGATAAAGGAACGTCTGCAGAGGATAATGAACGCCGCGGCGGTGAAAGACGCCCTGGAAAACCGCAATATTTTGGAAAGGAACGGACGCCCGGTCCTGGCTTTGAAAGCGCCATCAAGAAGAGCGGTGGCCGGCGTCGTGCACGACAAGAGCCAGACGGGGCAGACGGTCTACGTCGAGCCCCAGGCGGTCTTCTCGCTCGTCAACGAGCTGGAGGAGACACGCTATGACGAGCGCCGCGAGATCACGAGGATCTTGTGGTCGCTGACTTCCATGCTGGCGGAAAGAGCTCTTTCCGCGCTTATGACCGCCAAAGCGGTCGTGTATATCGACGCGACGCTGGCCAAGGCCCGCTTCTCGGCCGCCTACGAGTGCATAGAGCCCTCTTTGACAAAAGACGGGTCATTACAGCTCACCGGTGCCAGACACCCCCTTCTCGGTACTTATATCGCGAAAAAAGGGCATATGAAGCCCCGCGACGCGATGCAGCGCCTGACGCCGCTTGATATAAGATTGGGAGAGGAGTTCAACATCGTGGTGGTGACCGGTCCCAACACCGGCGGCAAGACGGTCGTTCTGAAGACGCTGGGACTTTTATCCCTGATGGTCCAGAGCGGCATGCATATCCCGGCCGCGCATCCCTCTTCCATGCCGGTCTTCAAAAAGATCTTCGCGGACATTGGCGACGAGCAGAGCATAGAGCAGAATCTTTCCACTTTCAGTTCGCATCTCACCAACATGGCGGGGATACTCGAGGAAGCGGACAAGGAGAGCCTTGTGCTTCTTGATGAGCTCGGGACCGGAACGGACCCGGCGGAGGGCGCGGCGCTCGGCATGGCCACGCTTGATCATCTCAGGGAGAGGGAAGCCAGGACGGTCATTACGACGCACCTGGGCGCCCTGAAGGCCTACGCCTACCAGTCTCCGGAAGTCGAGAACGCCTCCATGGAATTCGACAGGGGAACGCTCCTGCCGACTTACAGGCTGCTGCTCGGTCAGCCGGGAAGCAGCAACGCGCTAGCCATAGCCAGGCGCTACAAGATCCCGCATGAAGTTCTTGACCGCATGGAAGAGCTTTTGAAAGACGAGAACGAGGACACCTCGGACCTCATCAACAGAGTCCAGCACGTGAAGTCCGTGGCGGAAAAGGCTAGAAGACGCAACGAGAAACTGAGGGTGAAGCTCACCCAGAGCATAAAGGATACGGAGAAAGAAAAGATCACGATAAAGGAGGAGGCCGAAGCCAGGATCTCCTACATCATGGACGACATCGTGAAGGAAGTCGAGGAATTCTCCCGCAACGTGGATCTCGCTCCGGAGCCCTGGAAGGGTCTGATCGGCAAACTAAGGCAAAGAGTGCTTGACATCTCCAAGGGAACGCCGAGAGAGCAACACAGGCTGGATTTCCTCGCGGGCTTGAAGCCCGGTGACAGCGTCTATGTGACGAACCTCAGGACCTTCGGCGAAGTGGTGAAGATAAACCAACGCCAGAAGACCGCGCGCTTGAAAGCGGAGGGGCTATTGTACGACGTGCCTTTCAACAACCTTGAGGAAAAGCCTTTCAGCCTTCCTGACAGCCGCAAGCTTAACGTTCCCGTCGTAAAGAAAGAGGAAAAGAAAGTTGTGCCTCCGCCTTTGCCGGTAGTAAGGAAACGATCTGAGAGCACACCCAAGCAATTTTTGGAAAAACTTAAGGCGGGGGACATGGTCTTCCTACCGCAGTTCCAGGACAAGGGAACGGTCGTTAAGATAGACAGGGCAAAGAACAAGGCGAAAGTCAAATTCGGTGCCGTGGAGGTTCAGGTTCCCTTCGACACTTTGGAAAAACCTTGAAATTAGATCCTCCTTTTGGTAAAATTTCCGTCGCAAATAGTGGTATCGGAGTGTAGCTCAGCCTGGCTAGAGCGCTACGTTCGGGACGTAGAAGTCGGAAGTTCGAATCTTCTCACTCCGACCATTAAATAAAAAAACTTCCGGCTTTCGGCCGGAAGTTTTTTTATTCGCGTTCTATTCGAACTTATTTGTTTTCCGTTTTGTCCGAGCCGATGTCGTTGGCCGTGACGGAAACTTCCGCGTACAGCGCGGTCCATCTGCTGGAGGCGTACGAGGTGTGTACCCTGAGGTAGCGGTACTGGCCTTCCACGTTGATGGAGTAGGCGCCCTCGGTCGAGCTGGTCTTGTCGTTCTTTTCGCCAAGGAAGTCCCATTTGCAGACCGGGAGGTCTTTGTTGTTCGAGCCGTAGAGCTGCCACTGGTAGTACCTGTCGAAGTTGCCGTAGGCGAGGCTGAAGGCCGACAACTCTTTCTTGGCGCCAAGGTCGATGATGAGGTAGTTCTCGGGGCTGTTCTCGGTGAAGCGCGCGGTGCGTTCAGAGAAGATCGGCTCGTCGTTGCATCTGATAGCGAACTGTTCGCTTGAGCCTTGGGCCGCGATCGAGCCGTCTTCGTTGAAGACGTAGACGTTGGCGATGTAGGTCAGCTCATACTGCGGGATGAACTGATTTTCGCCGTCTGGCGCGCAGATGTCGAAGGTGAAGACACCGCCTTCGTAGGTCGGCTGTGTTTCGCTGTACTTGATGGTCGAGCAGAAGAAACTGCCGGCTTCGTTCCGTTTTTCGCCGTCGGTGTAGAGAATGGCGAGCTTCTGTCCCGCTCCAAGGGTAAGGTCGTTTTCGCCGTCCTTTATGGTCAGTTTCAGGAGCGTCTTGCCGCCTTCGTTGACAAGGCCGTAACCGGTTGCGGGGGCGACGGTCAGCTTCTTGGCAGCCGTTCTGAAGATCTGCACATCCACGCCTTCGTCGAAGGCGTCGGCGGCCAATTCAACGTTGTCGGGAATGTAGGCTTTCTTCACGTTGGTGAGGCCCGTGAAAGCTCCGGAGCCTATGCTCTCAAGCACCACGTTGGTCTCGACGCCGAAGTCGCCGCCGTACTTGATGGAGGGATCCTGCGGGGCGACCACGATCGTTTTGATCTCGTCGTTGAAGCGGCCGAAGTTCTGGCCAGCTTCCAGCTTGCCTATGCCGCCAACCTCAAGCACGCCCTGCTCGATGGTCCAGACGGGAGCCACGGGCATGAAATACCAGTGGGCATTGCCGTCGAGGTAGCTGCTTACGCTGCCGTCGGTCATCTTGTCCGTGACGTCGGTCCCGGCCGCGTCGAAGACCACGGGGAAGGGGATGGCTTCCTGCTCAAGGACTCTCTTGCAGACGGTGCAGCTCTTGGTCTGTTTGCCGCTTTCATAGTCTTTTTCCCAACTGCCGGCAATGTGCGCGCTCCTTGTGCCCGGCACTTCCACGTCGCTGTCGATGTAGACGTGCCAGTGGTCGGATTCGTCGCTTCTCCAATCGTCGTCGTCGTATTCGTCAGAATGGGCGTCTATTTTGATCTCGGAATAGAGGGCGGTCCATCTGCTGGAAGCGTAAGACGTGCAGATCCTGAGGTAGCGGTATTTGTTCCCGTTTACCTCGATGGTGTACATGCCGTTGTTGGAGGCGGTCTTGTCGCTCTTTTCGCCGAGAAAATCCCACTTGCACAAAGGCAGTTTCTTGTCGTTCGTGCCGTACAATTGCCACTGGTAGTATCTGCTGTCCTGGACGTAGGCCGCGCCGAAACCGGTGACGGATTTGGAGTCTCCCAGGTCAATGTCCAGGTAGTTGTCGACGCTGAGATAGACGAAATCAGAGGTGCGTTCCTCTACTATCGGCTCGATGTTGCACTTCACGGCGAACTGTTCCGAGTAGCCCTGGGCGGCCACGCTGCCGTCGGGGTTCAGAACAAGGATGTTCACGATGTAGGTGGCGGAATACTGCGGGATGAACTGGTCTGGGCCGACCGGCGCGCAGACGTCGAAGGTGAAGACGCCGCCTTCGTAGGTAGGCTGCAATTCGCTGTATTTCAGAGCCGAGCAGAAGAATTCTCCCTCGTTGTTTTTCTCGCCGTCGTTGTAGATCGTGACGATCTTCTGGCCTTCTTTAAGGACGAGGTCTTTGCCTTCTTCTTTTATGGTCAGTTTAAGAAGCGTCTTGCCGCCTTCGTTGACGAAGCCGGTGCCGGTGGCGGGCGCCACGGCAAGCTCTTTCCCGAAGGTTCTGAACAGCGTAACGTTGGCGCCTTCAGAAAAAGCCTTGGGGGACAATTCCACGTTTTCCGGAATGTAAGCCGTGACGTTGTCAAGTTCTTTGAAAACGTTCGCGTTGATCTTTTCAAGGATGACGCCGGTCCTGACGCCGAAGTCGCCGCCGTATTTGATCTCGGGGTTCTGGGGAGCGACGATGATGGTCTTGATCTCATCTTTGAAGCGCTTGAAATTCTGATCCTTCAGGGTGTAGACGCCGCCTATCACGAGAACGCCGTTCTGGATAGTCCAGACAGGGCCTTCCGGCCAGCCGTACCAGTGCGCGTGTCCATCGATGTAGTTCGTCAGATCTCCGTCCGTCAGGGGCTCGGTGACGTCGAGGTTGTTGGCGTCCGTGATGTAGGGATAAGCCACGGGCTTGTCTTCCGTCAGGCGGTAAAGCGATTTGCCGCAGGCTGTGAATTCCTCAAAATGGAAGTCGTCGAAATCCTCGCTTACCATCACGCCGGTCTCGGGATCGAAATACATCTTTTCGTAGCCTAGCGTCTGCCAGCCCTTCAAGGGTTCGCCGTTGACCAGGAACTTTATCCCTTCCTCGTCTTCCACAAGAGAGGGTTCGGGCAGGAGCTCAAGGTCAGCCCAGAGCATGTTGTGGTCGGAGTGGGTGCCGTCGGTATGGACCATGCCGGTATCAGTCTGGACGAAGCGGTTCTTGGTGGAGATGACGTTGTCGATGGCGCCGTCTTCATTCGTGATATACACGGTCTCAAGGCCGTTGACGTAGTTGGCTAAGGGGAAGCTGGGCGCGTATTCCTCGGGTTTCGGGGTGTTCAGGTCGGCCGTGAAGATCCACGTATCGGAGTTTTCAAAAGTTTCTTTGATGTATTTGAGCTGGGCCATCCTGCCGGAGGCGTTCGCCCATTCCAGGTGCGTGTTGAAATAGTCGACGAGCGTGCCGTTGATATTGAGGACGGCGTGCCCAAGGCTTCTGCTTTCGCCGGGGCCCGGAAGAGGGATAACTTCGAAGGACACGATGGGAAAGCTTGACAGAATGCCAGTGCCGTATTCGCCCTCGTCGTAGTTTATAGCTTTTGAGAAGCGGTAGTAGGGATAGCGGCCGTTGCTGCAGATCGACATTTCCTTCATCATGTCGAGGTAATGGCTCCTTTTGGTGAACCTGTCGACTTCCTGGAAGCCAACGATGTCAAGGCCGGCGTCCTTGCAGTCTTTTATCAGAGTGGTGTAGTTCTGCCTCACCCAGGAGGCCCCTTGAATGTTGTAGGTGCCGACGCGTATCTTCATGTTTTCGTTCGTTCCGTCCGCCAAAAGAGGGGAGGCGGCAGTTAGCGCCAAGAGCGCCGTTATCAGGCAGGAAAGGTGTCTTTTCATTGTGGGCCCTGACTTTGGTTGTTAATGCTTTATTTTCTCGTCCGTGAGCCTGGTCCAGCTGTCTATGCGCTTTTGCAGTTCGCCGGAATTTTTCAATCTCTTGATGGTCTTGTTGACCGATTTAAGGAGCGCTTTCTTCTCCTTGCCGCAGGCCACGCCGTAATTGTCCTCGCTGATGAAAGGCGAGGTTATGGCGAGTTCGTCTTTGCCCATGGCGTAGGACCTGGCGGAGGGGCCGTCGTTGAGGGCGCAGTCCAATTTTCCCGCGGCCACGTCTTCGGCGATGTCCCAGGAATTGGTGTATTCCACCGGGGTGCCGCCGAATTGCTTGATGATGTCGACCGCCCTGCCGCCTCCCGTTACGCCGACTCTTTTGCCTTTCAGTTCGTTAGCGCTGGTGATAGGCCTGGCGAGCGGCGAGGTTATGACGTTTCCCGTCTTGTAATAAGAATCGGAAAAAGCGAGGAACTTTTTCCTTTCCTTCGTTATGGAGATGGTGCCGAGGGCCAGGTCGGCCTTGCCGCTTCGAACGCTTTCCAAAAGCTCACCGAAGGGCATCTCCAGGATCACAAGCTCCTTGCCGGTATCTTTGGCGACCTCCCGGATCAGATCGATCTCCACTCCGCAGAATTCATCCGCCATTTTGAAGGAGAACGGCGGGGAGTCCGGGGGAGCGGCGACGGTTATAGTAGGGGAGTCATCCTTGACGCAGCCAAGGAGCACAAAAGCCAAAAAAATAGATATGACGGTTTTCATAGTGTCTATATTTTAGCATAAACCTTAATTTGATATAATAAAGAATTAATATCATTTACTAAAACAAGGATCATTCGTTCTATGGAAATCGCTTCACAGTACAACCCTAAAGATCACGAGAAGGCTATCTACGCCTCTTGGGAAGAAAGCGGCAGCTTCTCCCCTAAGGAAGGCAAACCTGGAAAAGAACCCTACTGCATCATGATGCCGCCCCCGAACGTCACGGGCGCGCTGCATCTGGGCCACGCCATAAACAACACGCTTCAGGACATCCAGATCAGGTATCACAGGATGCTCGGCTGCAAAACGCTCTGGCAGCCCGGCACCGACCACGCCGGCATCGCCACCCAGGCGGTCGTTGAGAAGAATATTTTCGAAAAGGAAGGCAAGACGCGTCACGACCTCGGCAGGGAAGAGCTGGTGAAGAGGATTTGGCAGTGGAAGGAACAGTACGGCGGCCGCATTCTAAGGCAGCTCAGGGCCATGGGCTGCTCCTGCGACTGGGAAAACCTGCGCTTCACCTTGGACCCAGTATGTGCCAAGGCTGTTAGGACCACTTTCCTTTCCATGTTCAAGGCCGGCCTCATCTACAGGGGCAAAAGGCTCGTCAACTGGGACGTCAAACTCCAGACCTCCGTCTCCGACGACGAAGTGGTCTACGAGACCGTGAAGAGCAGCCTCTGGCACCTCAAATACCAGGTGGAAAACAGCGATGAATTCCTCGAAGTCGCCACGACCAGGCCGGAAACGTTTTTCGGCGACACCGCCGTGGCCGTGCACCCAGAAGACGAGCGCTACAAACATCTGATCGGCAAAAACGTCATACTGCCGCTCGTCAAGCGCCCGATCCCGATCATCGGCGACGCGCTTTTGGTGGACAGGGAATTCGGCACGGGCTGCGTGAAAGTGACGCCCGCCCACGACCCGAACGACTATCTCTGCGGCAAGAGGAACAAACTGCCGGAAATTAACATTCTCAATCCCGACGGCACGCTGAACGAGGTCGCCGGCCAGTTCGCCGGCATGGACCGCCTTAAAGCGCGCCCCTTGATCGTGAAGGCCCTGGAAGAGAGCGGCGATCTTTTGAAGACCGAACCTTACACGACTCAGGTCGGCCATTCCGACCGCTCGAAAACTCCCATCGAGCCCTACCTTTCCGACCAGTGGTTCGTCGTCATGGCGGACATGGCGGAAGCCGCCATGGAAGCCGTGAAGAGCGGGAAGATCCAGTTCCATCCGCCCCGCTTCGCCAAATCTTACCTTGACTGGCTTTCTGAAAAGCGCGACTGGCCCATCAGCCGCCAGCTCTGGTGGGGGCACAGGATCCCCATCTGGTACATCAAGGGCGTGGACGAGGACGCGCTGAAGGCCTGCTTCGGCAACTGCGACGAGATCACCTGGCGCCGCGACGAGGAACACGATCAATGGCTGCTCTGCTCTTCCATAGAGAACTTCAAGCCGGAAGAGAAGCTTCCGGGCGCCGACGTGAGGCAGGAAGAGGACGTCTTGGACACCTGGTTCAGCTCGGCCCTTTGGCCGCATTCCACGCTTGGCTGGCCAGACAAGACGGAAAGGTTCGAGACTTTCTATCCAAACAACGTCCTTATCACCAACCGCGACATCATAAGCCTCTGGGTGGCCCGTATGGTCATGACCGCGCACTTCAACACCCACAGTGTGCCTTTCCATAACGTCATGATCCACGTGACTATTCTGGACGGCATGGGAAAAC
>JAFYHD010000031.1 GCA_017539325.1 bacterium
ATCTGCCCTGGAAAGTTTCCTCGAATTCCTTGTCGAATTCCTTAACCTTTTCTTCGGGCGCTGCGGACTGCGTCTTCTCTTCCTTCGCGCGCGCTTCGTTAAGTTTCGCCAGCTCTTCGTCCGCTTTCGCTTCCACATAGAAGTGGTAGGCGACAAGCGCCGCCACCGCGAGAATTAAAAGCGTGAAGATAATGAAGGCGGCTTTTTTCATCAGAGAGGTAGATTCCTTATGCGTTCAATAAGTCCGGTGGTGGAAAGGCCCGCGACCTTCGGCATCAGATGGATGCGGCCGCCGTATTTTTTGACCGTCGGGGCCTCGATGCAGTTCTCGCCGTACTCGGAGCCGTTGACGTGCACGTTGGGCCTCACGACTTCCAAGAACGGCATGGGCACCGTCTCGTCGAAGATGTGGACGTAGCTCACGATGGAAAGGGCGGAGAGCAGCGCGGCGCGCTGGTCCTGCCCGATTATGGGACGCAGCGGGCTCTTGTACTGCTTTATCGAGCTGTCGGAGTTGAGGCCGACTATCAGAACGTCAGCCTGGGCCTTGGCTTCTTCCAAAAAGCAAAGGTGGCCGTAATGGAAAAGGTCGAAGCTGCCGTTGCAGGTCACGATGGTCTTGCCGGCTTGGCGCAATTCTTCGCAGCGCCTGGACAACTCTTCTCTCGATACGATTTTCGATGCGGTCGACAACATGCTTTGTTCCTTTTGGTGTTTTTTTGCTTAGAAAAGGCCCTGGAGAATGGTCCCGAGGTCCACGCCGTAACTTATGTTCTGCTCCTGGGGGTTCCAGTCGAGGGGGTTCCACATGCGGCCCGAGATCATTTCCAGATTGATGGGGACCGTTTTGCCGCTGGCGGTCAGATCTTCGTTGGTCAGCGACGGTATGATCCTTCCCGCGTCTATTACGAAAGTGTTCCAGACACGGTTGGATATCACGCAGGATCCGGCCAGCTTCCCGTTGATGGAGAAACTGGCGGGCACCGGCCTTAGCTCCGCGTCGGGATGGCTGGCCCTGAGATAGACAAGGAGATAGCGGGATTTGATCTGGAGCGGGCGGTAGATGTGGCGCCTGGTGCGGGCGAACTTGTTGCTGTGCTGGTCGTATTCGTAGTGCAGTATGCCGTATTCCAGCATGCGGCCAAGGTTGTCGTAAGGCTCGCAGCTGTAGTACTGCGCCTCGCCCTTCTTGGCGGAACGGTGGCAGAGCATAAGGAAGATCGCGAAAATTACGACGCACCCCGCCGCCGCGCCGAAGCGCAAAGCCCTGGAGCGCCTTAACGTTTCGATCCAGCAGGACGCCTTCCGGGCAAGAAGATCCTCTTTGGAAGGATAGACGGAATTGAAAAGGGAAGAGAGCATCGCAAGGAAGACGCTCTGCAAAAACATCAGCTCCGTCACGTAGTAAAGGCTGCTCGAGAAAAGGTTGCCGAGCGCGATGGAAAGCTGGGCGGTCAGAAGTCCCAACGACAAACTGCGCACGTGTTTGCCGCAGCATTCGTTGGACCACAATCTCCAGGCCAAAAAGACCGAGAAAACAAAGAAGAAAATGCTGACGAAAAGCCCGGGAAGCCCCATCTCCACCCAGTAGTCGAGGTAGAGATTGTGGGCGAAAGCGCTCTTATAACCGTCGCGCGGCGTTTTGTAATCTTTGTAAAGCTTGTCGAACGTTCCCAATCCGTGGCCGAAAACGGGCGCGTCCTTTATGGCCTGGAGCGAAGCGAACCAGTGGTAGGAACGGAAGGAGAGCAGTTCGTCTATCTTCCTCGGCTCTATCTTCATCCTGTCCAAGCCCTGGACCAGGCGCTGGCTCTTCAGGGCTTTCATAGTATGGTTCCCGGGAAGCGTCAGATCGCTGGC
>JAFYHD010000032.1 GCA_017539325.1 bacterium
AGCGAACCAGTGGTAGGAACGGAAGGAGAGCAGTTCGTCTATCTTCCTCGGCTCTATCTTCATCCTGTCCAAGCCCTGGACCAGGCGCTGGCTCTTCAGGGCTTTCA
The DNA here is from genome assembly GCA_017539325.1 of bacterium. GTDB lineage: Bacteria > Auribacterota > UBA3054 > UBA3054 > UBA3054 > UBA3054. Next base: position 108 of record JAFYHD010000032.1, read on the forward strand.
TAGTATGGTTCCCGGGAAGCGTCAGATCGCTGGCCGGGGCGAAAAACAGGATCACGCCGAGAACGGCCAGGACGTAGGGAACAGGCTTCAGGAACTTCCTGCTGCGCGAAACGACCATAACGAACACAACGAAAAGCGCGAGCACGAAAGCGTAGACTGCCGTTCTGGTCTCAGTAAGATACAGGCAGACAAAGGAAAGCGCGAAAAGGAAAATGAGCGTAAGGTAATGCACGACCTTCTTCGCAAACCAGAAACCGGAAAACGCGAGGATGCCCATCACAAGGTAATAGGTGGCGGCGGAGTCTGGGCCGTTGAAGGTCGCGTTGATGCGGCCGAAGTACTCCTGGATGCCGACCAGAAATAGCTTGGTCTTGTTCTGCCAAACGCCGTATACGCAGACAAAAACGGCCGCGCCGATAAGCAGCCTCAGGACAGTGTAAACATCGTTGCGGTCTTTCAAGACCGTGGAGACGAAATAGAAAGCCAGCATCATGGAAATGAACTGCATGGCTTTGGTGTAGCAAAGCACGTTCTCAGTCTGGGAAGCGAAAGGAACGCCCAAGATCTTCCCGGGAAGCTCGCTGTAGAAGCCCAGAGAAAAAACGTTCTCATAGCGACAGGCGCCTATCACCATCCCGAGGACGACAAGCGCCATGAAAAAGAACCAGGCGGCGTCGAAAGGCGTCGCGGGAAGCCCCTGACGGCGGCGGCTCCTGGGATCCAGGGGCAGGCCGGCCACGACGTAAACAAGGAAGGCCGTGGTAAGCCCGGAGAGGAATAGCAGGTTGAAGTTGAAGGGCGGCCAGAGCTTCTCAACGCCAAGAATGGTCGGCAGTGTATTGAAAAGGGGAAGGCAGAAAATAAAAGTCATGACCGCCGTCTTCCAGCTGATCATCGAAAGCATTATGATGATAAGGAAAAGCCCGAAGACCACGGTCCTCAGCGAGTTCTGCGACTGGGAAAGATAAGACCAGACATACATGGAAGAGGCGCAGAAACCGAGAGCGCACAAAAGGTAAAACGAGATCTTACGCAATATGGACATCAATTGCCCTCCACACATTGAACGATACTTTTTTTCAAGACCTGCCAGTCAAGCTTCTCAACTACCCATTCCCTCGCCCGTTTTGAGAGGTCCTCTCTTCTTTCGGCGTCATTTAAAAGCGCGCCGAGAGCGGCTGTGAACGCTTCGCCGGGATCTGTCACTTCCGCCAGATCCTCCTCATTCAGCATAAGGGGGTATTCGCCGATATTTGTTACGACCAAAGGCAGTCCGCAAGCGATGTAGTCGCCAATCTTGTGCGGGAAGCGGGATCTGTTGGCTAAGCTGTCGACCATCGGCAGCGCCGCAACGTCGCCGGCGCAAAGGCTTTTGGGAAGATCCTCGTCGCTAACGAAGCCGGTCGTTATGACCGCGTCGGAAAGACCCTTTTCGGAGACCAACTTTTTCTGATCCTCGCGCATACGGCCGACGAAAAGGAGCGCAACCTTGGGATCTTTTTCGCGCAAGGCTTTCAAACTTTCCAGCAGCGGCGGGAAGGCCGCTCCGTCCTGCAAGGTCGTTATTATCTTGGCGTCCATGGGAATCCCCAATCTGGCGCGGTTCTCCGCTTTGTCAAAGGGCCGCATGTAGTTCGTGTCGACGCCTTCCCTGATCAGAACGACCTTTTCGGGGGGAACGCCGACCTCTTTGGCCTTGTCGCCCAAAAAATCGCTGATGACCGTGACAAGGTCCGCGTGCCTGCGGATCCTCGCCTCCCTCTTGGCGTCCCAGCGGTGCATCCACTCCTTGCCTTGGAAAACGTTGGCGGCGCCAGCGTAAAGGTCGCACCAGTCGTTGACCATCCTGCGGCCTTTGCGGGCGAGGAAAACCGGCCAGGAAACGTTGGGATGATACTCGAAAGTGTAGAGGACGTCGAAATTATCCTTGAGAAGATACTTCAGGCGCCACATTATGTCGATGTTGGAGCCCTTGCCAGGATAGAGGTCGAAGCCGGCTCTTGGACCCTCTATGATCGTGACGTTGGGACGGTCGCTTAAGAAATTTCTTTTCCAGTAATTGGCGCGGCCCGTCGTGCAGACCGTCACCTCGTGCCCGGCTTCCGCGCACATTCTCCCGAACCATAAGGCACGGTGGTAAGTCCCAACGCCTATGAGATTGGCGTTCAGCATCAGGATCTTCATTGCGCCTGGCCTCCTTTCCGTTCCTTCTCCTCTATGAGCCTGAGATAGACCAGACCGAAGATCGCCCAGATGAAGGGGCAGATGTCGATGGAGGTTATGCGCTGCGAGAAGGTGGAAGTTACGAGAATATAGACTATGCAAAGGAAAAGCGCCAGCATTTTCCTCTGATCCTGACCGCTGTTGGTCACAATGTACCTAAAGCTGTTGATCAGCGTCTGGATCGTCAGGCACAGGAAGAAGAAAAGACCTGTCAAGCCCGTGTAGCGGGCGATCTTTAAAAATTCGTTGTGCGTGGCGTTGGTACAGAAGATGCCGGAGCTCTCGACATAGAAGAGCGGCTCGTTGCCCATAGGCCAGCCGATCAGAGGATGCGCCTTGATGTCCTCCAGCGTCTGCTGCCAGGCCATGATGCGCCAGTGACCGGTGCCCTCCTTGGAACTGAAAATAGTCGGCAAACGTTCCGCCAGAGTCATGTCGTAGCGGGCGATGTACAAAGAACCGAGGAAGAAGAGCGCGATAATGCCCAGAATGCTGAAGAAGGTAAGGTAAATTTTGGAACGCACCCTGCCCAAGGCGAAGAAGCCCGCGATAGAGACCAGCATGCCCAGCCAGACGGCGCGGGCGGAGCTCATGATCGTGCAAATGAAAGAAAAACCGATCAGCACAAGGTAAAGGAAAGCGTGCTTCATCTCAAGGTCGAACATGGAAAAGAGATAAATGAAAATGAAAGCCATGTTCGAGCAGCTGGTATCGCTGAGCAGAGAGCTATAGGACGCGCGGATGGGGGAATAAACGAAAGAATAGCCGAGGCCGGTCTGCAGCGCCACCATCTCCACGACGATGAAGATCGTGGCCCAGATCGCGAAGAAACGCATCAGCCCGTCTGTCTCGTCGGAAGTCTTGAAGAACAGAGGGATCGCCACGGCGATCCACATTGAGGCGTAAGGCCTGAAATAGTTGAAAGCGCCGGCGCCGTAGCCACTCTTCAACCCGTTCAGGAGCGACACGATAGTCATCAAAAAGAAGAGGACCATGAAGATAGGAACGCAGTCTTTGAGAGCGCGCTTCCTGTGCTTGTAGGCCGCGAAATAAATGAGCGGAAGAAATATCTCGTATCCCTTGATGGAGAAAGAGCCTAAGGAAATGCTGCTGAGGCTGAGATACCTGGAAGGTTCCAGCAAGACGAAGATGAGGAAATAGAAGAGCCACAAGGGACGGCGGATCGCCATCCACAGGGCTGCTAATCCCCCAACTGCGACTATGACTGGAACAAACGGACTCACTGCTCTTCCTTAAAGGTTCTTTATTACTTTGGCGGGCGAACCGCCGGCCACAACGTTGGGCGGCAGGCTTTTCGTCACCACGCTGCCGGCCGCCACCACGGTGTTTTTGCCGATGGTCACGCCCTTCAATACGGTCACGTTGGCGCCAAGCCAGACGTTGTCTTCTATGACGACAGGCTCGCAGCCTATGTCTTCAGGGTTGGAATTGTGCCTTCTACCCATGGGCTTCACGGCGTGGAAATCGCAGTCGGTCACAAGCGCGTTGGCGCCGATCAGGCATCCTTTGCCGATCGTAACGCTTTTCCCGGCGCAGAAAGAGCCGCCGGAAATACCGGTGTCGTCGCCGATCTCGAGCTTAGCTCCAGGACGTAGCAGCGCCAGAATGACGGGATGGTTGACGCCCGCGAAGTTGGCCTCGCTCTTGGAGCAGAGCACGCAGTTCTCGCCAATGGCGATCGTTCCGCCCTCGGTCAGGTGCGTGATGGGCTTCCCGTAAAGCACCAGGCCCTTCTTGATCTTGAGGCCCTTGGCGCGCAGGAAAAAGGCGCCGATTCCGGAAATAAGTCTTCTAATGATCATCAGTGGATCGCTCCTTGGAAGGGGATGTAGCCCCTGCTCAAAGCCATGTTAGTCCAGTCGCGAAACCATTCCCTCTCCAGCCTCAGCTTCTCCAGGAGCAAAGGATTATAGCGGTTTCTTTCGCTGATAAGATCGAGCGCTTCCTTGAACTGGGCTTCCGTTCCGTATTTCATGGCCATGCTGCCGTAGCGCAGGGCCGATTCAACGTGCTGGTGGTTGGTGGACTTGAAAAAGCCGTAGCCAAGGGAGACCGCGGCGTTACTATAAGCGCACTTGTCGAGAATATCCAGAAGCAGGTTGTAGTCGTATTCCGTGTTCTGGGCCCCCAGATTTATGTCCACCAAAAGCTGGGAGATCGCCTCGTTCGTGTCGCCGGTCGGCAAAAGAACGTCCTTGACAAAATAGCGCCTGACCTGGGATTCCATAACGGGGTCGGCCTGGTGTCCGAAAATGGAGAGCAGTGAGAAATAGAGCGTGCGCGCCTTTTCGTAAAGGCCTTTCCTGGCGGTGTAGATGGCGTTCTGGAAAAGCGCTGTGAGATTCGCTTTGCCGGTCTCAGCCCTGGTCAGAGCGTTGGCCGTGCGGTTGCAGTTGTAGATCTCCTCATAAGCTTCGATATTCTGGGAGGCGACGTAAACTTCCGCCAGCGTCCTGTAGAGCATGGAGCTGTTGGGGAAGAGCGTCAGAGCCCTCGCTAGGACGCTCTTGGCGTTCTCATACTGCCCGGCCTTCTGGAAGAAGATCGCCAGATCGCGGTAATCGACTTCCTTGGCAATGTCGGAAATGTAATCGAGAAGCTGCTGACTGAAGAGCGCCCTTGCCATTTTCGCCTTGTCATCCTGCTGGAGATAGACTTTCTCCCCAAAGAAAAGGGGAAGCGTGAAACAAGCCTGATACTGTTCGGAGAGCGTCTCCCTGTAGGGCTCGGGAACGACGACGCGGCCGGAGGCCAGAACGCCGTTGTAAACGAAGACCCAGACTCTTCCGTGCTCGTTTATGAGATTCGAGAATTCTTTCTGCAGAGCCGCGACGGGCACATAGCGGAAGGAGTAGACGCCCTTCCCCTCGTAGATCTGCACCGTGTAGTTTCCGTCCGGCTGGATTATGACAAGCGCGTCACCTTCCTTTATGAAGTGCATCATGACGCCCCAGGTCTTGAGGTTCGCGTCGGAATCGTAGTTCGAGATCTCCTGCATGTACTGGAAAGGCACGCTGTAGATGCGGACCGCGGGGTACAGAAGAACCAAAGCCAATATGACAAGGGCCATTTTAAGCCATTTATTCATATTCCTCCTCGGGCATTTCCCTGCCGGCGGTGTAGTAAAGCTCTATGGCTCTCCAGTCGTAGCGCATCATTTCCTTCTGGTTCTGAGTCAGGTCAAGGGAATGGATCGCGTCGAGCATTTCGCCGGCCTTCTCCTTGTTGGCCGACATGCAGTAGAGGAATCCGCGGTCCAAATAATTGTCCAGAAGTTTCGGATCGGTCTTTATGCCCTCTTCGTAATAGTGCGCGGCTTTTATGCTGTCGCGGTAAGCCTGGTAAATGTTGCCTAGCCCGTTGCAGTAGCGGGCGCTGGTGATCTCGTTCGTCAGCTTGTCGTATTCCGCGATCACCTTGCTGATATCGGGGCGCTGCCTCTTGGCGCGGAAGAGACGGACGACCACGAACCGCCAGTCCCTGCTGGTGTCGCTGCCCTTGTGGTACGGCAGACGGCGCAGCAGCGTTACGCACTGGTCGTAGCGGCTGTTGCGGTAAAGCAGATAAATGTACTCGAGAAGTGCCGCGTTGTCGTCCTTCGAGATGGTCTCGTAAATGTTGTAGGCCTCTTTCAGCCTCTGCATACAGACCAAAAGCTGGGCGGCCTGGCGCAGGTAATACGAGGAGTTGGCGCGGTTAAGGATGCCTCTTTTCCTGAGATTGGAAAGCGCCGTGTCGCGCATGTCGTCCTCGCTGACCTTCAGGACGTAGTAGTGAAGGTGCATGAAACGGGAGTCCTGATTCTCAGCGTTTAGGGCGAACTGCCTGTCCTCGATTCCGGGGTCTTCCTTAAGGATCTCGGCATAAAGATCCTTCGCTTCTTCCGGAAGGTCGAAGCGCATCAATGCCAAACCTTTTTCCAGGCGCCAGTAGTTGCGTTGTTCCGGAGTTTCCGATTCTTCTATAAGTTTGTCGTAATCGGCGATCGCCTCGAAAATGGCGCCGCTTTTTTCCGCGGTCTTGAAAAGCAGCTGCATGCCCTGCGATTTGGCTTCCCTGGAAAATTCCTTGCTGAAGAGGCGCTTGGCCCAGGAAGCGGCGTTAGCCGTCTGATCGTAGCGTATGAGGAGCAACGCAATGCTGATGTAAGTCTGCTCCCTGATGGCGTTGGCGAAATCGCTCTTTATAAGGCCCTTCTCCTCATTGTCGGCAAGCGATTTTAAAATCGCGTAATAGCGGGAGATCACGGCTTCGCTGTCTTTGGTGTAAGCTTCCATGCCGGTCTTTTCCACCCAGACGCGGTAGAAGGGGATGCCCTTCGAGCGCTTGGCGTAAAGCTTCATAGCCCTGTCGTAATGGGCCGCTATCTCGCGCAGACGCGTAGGGTCGCAGGCTCTCAGATACTCCGCCATCATCGCCTCCCATTCCGGCGAATCGCTCTCTATTGCTTCCGCTTCCAAAGCGATCTTCTTGACGTCCTCGAAACGTTTTTCCGAAATGGCCTTGCGCAGGAAATAATACGTCCTGGCCCAAATGGCGGAAAGATCCCGGGAAGCCAGCGTCTTCAGGGAACGCTCATAGGCCAGCGCCTCGCGGAAGTCCTCATAATTTGAGAAGCGGGCCGCTATGCTCTGCGGAGCCTTGATGAGAAGCCTGGCATAAGCCTCTCTTACGAAAGCGTTGGAAGCCGAACCGGCTTGGAAAACCTTTGTCAGCTTCTCCCACTTGGGCAGAGATTTTTCGTCGCTGTCGAAAGGCAGCGGCAGCTCTAACTTTCCTTTGAGAATATATGAGGAGAGGTAAGCGTTGGTTGGGGAGACCGCCAGCGCTTTCGCGTTGGTCACGACCGTTCCGTCTTCTGTTTGCGTTATTTCGAGCTTTCCCATTTCCTCGATGAAGACTGGCGCCTTCCAGCCTTCGGGCGCCGCAACTTCCGTTCCTTCCTTGAAGCGCAACAAAAGCGGAGCGTCGGCGCAAAGAGGAGAGGTCAAAGCGCAGGCTTCCTTGTATGCCTCCTCCGAGAAGGCAAGCTCGGCTTCCGAAAAACTCCCTCCCTTGCCTTTGTCTTTTTCGCAGGCGGAAAGGAAGAGGAGGGAAAGGATCAAAACGCAAAGCCTAAGCATTCGCGCCCTCCTCCAAAGGTTTTTCTTCCCTTTCCTTGTAACCGAAGGCCAGCCTTATGACGAGGTATGGGATGGAAAGCACGCTAAGAACAAAAAAAGGCGCCGACAAGGGGGCGTAGCGCTGCTGAATGAGGAAGAGCACGGCAAAACAGCAGATCGACAAAACGCCGCAGGTGTCCTGGGAACGCAATTTCCCCAGCCTGTACATGACATAAGCCATAGCCGCGCAAATAAAAGGCGCGATAGGCGCCCATCTGATCAAAAGCCCGGAGTCTTCACTGAAAGCCTGGTAAGCCGCCAGCCCGTTGGAAACAAAGAAGCGCATCTGTATCCCGTAGATCTTGAGGACAAACGGCGCGAACGCCATGATGGCAAGGGCGTAGACCACGAGCGCCATGCAAAGATGGGCGATCCTGATGTGGAAAAAAGTCCGATCCGGATGCTGGTTGAAAACGCGGTCCAGCACCCTCTGCAGATATTTCACGAATTTTTCCCTCAGTTCCTGATGGTTCGGCATGAGAATGTAAACGGCCCCCATCACCAAGACCAAAGCCAGAGAACGCAAAATGATCAAAAAGAAAGAGCTCATGTGCATGTCGCGCTGCGCGACGAAAGAATAGATCATGAGCGAAACGACCGCGAAGGTCACGCCTATGGCTATGTTGATGCCGAGAAAAACGTAAACGTCCTTGACATGGTTCTCGCCCTTCACCAAGATCCTCGGCTTGATATCGGAAGTCAGAAAGTAAGGCGAGCGGTGGTGCCTGGGAATGATCGCGAATCTTATGAGCAGCGCCGCCAGCTGCGCCCCGAACCACCACTGCAAAAGGACCGTCTCCGTGAAGAAGCAGTTGAAGAGCATCATGATGGAGGAGAGGAAGTAGAGCGCCCAGGTAAGATACGTGTTGAATTTCAGCGCGGAGAGCAGCCTGTCCCAGTTGAAGAGGACCAGAGCGGCCGTGAAGGCGCAGTTGGCCCAGTTCTGCAGCGGCATGCAGGCCATCAGGAGCGAGGCGAAAAGCCCGACGTAGGCGTTCACGCAGGCGGCCCCCACCCTGTAGACCATGATGCAGGCCAGGGCCGCTCCGATGGCGTAGACGAAGTAAAGCCCTTTCGTGTCGGGCAGCGCGTCGTCGTGATGCATCGCGTAGAAAGTCATCTGCTCGAGCCAGGAGGCGGAGTGCCTCAGGCAGCACCTGGTGACGGACAGAAAGTCCTGCTCGGCGGCGTAGGGAATGGAGAGGCCGCTGTTCATGAGCATGTTGGGAGTCACCGGCTGGAAGCGGCCCGAATAGCAGCGAAAGAAAGCGAAGGCCGCGAAAACCAGCGACAATCCGATCAAGGCATAGGTTTTCCAGCCTACTGAACGCATTGGATCTCCAATTTTTGCAAGCCTAGGTTGCGGTCAAGCCCCTTGCCTTCGTCCCTGTCGTTGGTGAAACGCAGCGTGAAGTGCGCGGGCGTCCGCTTGACACTGAACTCCATTTGGTAAGGCTGGTAGCGGCGGTCTTCCGAAAAGATCTTAAAACTATCCGTCTCGTCGTCGAGCCAGATCTCAGCCTTGCAGGACGGATCGAAATTCATCTCTTTTGATTTCTCGTGATCCGCGCCTTCGTCTTTGGCGTAGAGGGTCATGATGTATTTGCCTTCCGGGATCCAGATATATCCCTCTACGCTGCGTCCGTTCAGCATGACAAGCGCGTCTTCCGTCCTCTCGACCTGGGCGTCGCCCATAGGCACGAGCCAGCGGCTGCAGGGCAGAGAATAGACCTTGCTTTCGTCTTTTTTGAACTGCCCGGCAAGGAAAGCCGCGTTGGGATGATCCGGGTAGTTGAAGCTGAAAGACTGGAGATAATTGCGCGAAAGGACAAGATTGCCTGACAAAGCGTGGAGCTTGGACAAAAGGTAGAGCAGGTAGCTGTCCTTGTGCGCCCCC
>JAFYHD010000033.1 GCA_017539325.1 bacterium
GACGCGAAGAGGACAACTCCTTCACCCAGGAGCTTAGCCAATCCCAGGAGGAATACGCCCTGGAGCTCTGCAGCGTCTTAAAAGAGGAAGGGAAGCTGCCGATCACCTGGTCCGATATCCTAAACGGCGATCTTTTGGACAAGTGGCCCAAGGGCGGAGCGGTCCTTATGCGCGACAACCGCGAGCTTGATAGTGCGGAGCGTTTCCAGAAGGCCGGCCAGAGCGTTTGGAACAGCTATTACGCCCTCTCTTTCCCCGCTACCGAGATCAGCATACGTCTGAAGTCACACCTCCAGGCTCTTTGGAGCATCAAGCAGGACAAAAACGAACAGGGCGGGGTGGTCTTGGCCTACAGCAGCCACAACTGCCAGCGGCTCGACACACCGCTTGCTCCGCAGCTTATGCAAGGGGCTATGAGAATGCCCATCGTCCTTGCATGGGAAGCCGTTTACAGGGCGGGCTCGCTCTTGTGGCGCAAGACATCCACGGAGGAGAGCCTAAAAGAGTGGTGGCCGATCTTCTATTTCGGTTCCGAAAACGAGAAAGTCAAGGAATTTTCCTCCTACATGGAGAATTTCCACCTCAGCGATTCTGACGACTATCCGAGGGCCACCAAGGAACTTATGAAAATGGCGGAGGCTCTTAAGCCCCATATCCAGCGCGACATGCTGGACCTTGTCTACTTCTACGCCAGATACCGCCTCTACAACCGCTACATCGACCAGCAGTTCTCCCGCAGAAGGGAGATAATGCACGTTGACAAGGTCATAGTCTCGACGAAAGAGATGCACAAACTCTGGCAGACAGCCATGCACGACAAACTCCCGCTCGAGACCGTATCGATGATGCAGCGCTATCTCTTCGGATACGTCGAGGAACTGGTTCGCCGGGCTGTGAAGCGCTAAGCCTTTGCCGGGTCGGTTCCGCCTTGACAAAGGGAAGGCGTTTGAATATAATTCTTAACGATAATTTTTACCCTACCACAGGCGCACGGTGCACTTGCGGGAGAGGGTCACATGTACATTCATTAAATCCGAGAGGAATACGTGTTAACAGTTACGGTTCGTAAAAACGAAACAGTTGACAAGGCGATCCGTCGCCTGAAAAAGAAAGTCGATCGCGAAGGCGTTCTTAAAGTCGTGCGCCAGCACGCCCAGTATGAAAAGCCCAGCGAGAAAAAACTGCGCAAGCAGAAAGCCGCCCGCCGCAACGCTCACCGTCTGATGAAGCTTTACCGCTGACCAGACGAGACCTGGCGGGAAGCGAGGTAAGCCATGTTTCCCAAACAGAACAACTACAACGCCAACGAAAAGCTCATCCTGACAAAGAAGATCGTCTGCGAATGCAAGCTCTTCTACGTTGACTACAAAGAAAACAAACGCGGACGCTTTTTGAAGATCAGCGAAAAAGATTCCGCCACCAAGAGAACGATAATCGTCCCCGCGGAGGCCATAAAGGAACTCTCCGAGATACTTCAGGAAGTGGTTGTTTTGGGAAACGAAAAACCGGAAGCGACAGAAGAAAAAGAACAGCAACAGGAATAAAAGAAAGCCATGAAACAGACTGTTAACAAGGGGTTCACCCTCATAGAGATCTTGGTGGTCATCAGCGTTATCGGCATCCTTTCAACGCTTTCCGTCGGCGTCGCCACTGTCGCCAAAGCCAGGATCAAATCCTCCGCCGCTGAAGCCGTCATCCAGCGCCTTGAGCTCGCTCTCAGCCAGTACCACAACGATTTCGGCTGCTATCCTCCGACCGGCAGCGACGCCGCTGACAACTCCGTCATGATCGGCTGTCTGACCGGCGACCTGAACCAGGACGGCAAGTATACCGGCGACGAAGGCGACATCCCCGCCAACCACCCCCGTTGGAAAAAGCCCTATATCGACATCGACAAGAGTTTCCCCGTCAGAGCCGGCAAGCTTATGGATCCCTGGGACGTTCCTTACCGCTACTGGGAAAACCAGAGGGAATGCCCCCGCTGCCCCTACAACGGCAACATGTATCTCTTGTACTCCTGCGGCCCCGACAACAAGGCGACCGAGATGACAAGGGACGAAGTAATCGATTTCGGCGCGGACTACAACCGCGACAACATCATAAACTGGATCATTGAATGATCAAGAAAAAATCCACTGAGGAGTCAAGTATGAAACGCATCCAAGGTTTTACCTTAATTGAACTGCTCGTTGTTATCGCCATTATCGGCGTACTCAGTACGCTCGGCGGCGCCGGCGCTTCCATGGTCCAGAAACAGGCCAAGAAGACCCAGACCGCCACTATCATGCAGAACGTCTCCCTTGCGTTGGAACAGTACAAGACCGACATGGGCATTTATCCCCAGACCGACGACTCCAAGGAAATCGCGAACGCTCTCACCGGCTTCACGGATGAGCCCGACAAGCGCGATGAGAAATATTACAAGAATCCCAACTGGAAGGGCCCCTATTACACTACCGAGCCCAAGGCCTTCTATCGCCGCCAAAACAACCAGGCTATAGCCGACGCCTGGGGCAATCCGCTGAACTTCAACATCCTTAATCCGAAGCTCAATCCTTATAAGTTCGACATGTGGTCCAGCGGCCCCGACGGCAACAACGACAATGGTCTCAAGGACGACGTCAGACCGTAACCGAAACGCAAAAGCGCAATGAACGAGAATCGCCCTAGATATAGCGGTTTCACGCTGATGGAACTTCTGGTAGTGATCGGCATTATCGGCGCTATCAGCTCTATCGGCGTTGTTAGCTTCTCCGCGGTCGGACGCAACATGCGCATCGAGAGCGCGGCGAACGCCATCAAAGACCGTATCTTCTATGCGCGCACTTCCGCCATCACCCAGCGCAGGAAATTCGCGATCCGCATGACCGTCACGCCGACCAGGAAAGTCTGGAAGCTTCAGACCTTCGACTCCGGCTCCGACAACGTCATCGACTACGAGAATGACCTTACCGTTGACACCAGGCCTTATTATCTCGACCATCGCCTGAACATCAAAGCGGAACCGCCCATAGAGATCGAATTCTCTCCGGAAGGAGGGATCACCTACGCCTCCCACAACCCGATCGTAATAGAAGACAAGACCGATCTCCAGGAGATCTGGGAGATGCCTGTTCAGATCTATAAAGCGGCGGGCATCGCGCGAGTAAAACCCATAAACCGCATTTTCCCCGACGAAAACAAACAGGTGCAGGCTAAGGCCGTCGACAACAAGCAGGTGGAAAGTGAGGACGCAGCCTTCGAGGCCCTAGGACTTGACTAATGAAAAAAATTAAGACATACGGTTTCAGCTTGATCGAGATCATGGCCGCGCTTGCCATCCTCTCCATCGGCATGAGCAGTATCATGGCTGTCTTCCCGGCCGGCATGGAGTCTTTCCGCAAGGCCAGGGACAACACGGTCCTTGCCAACCTTATGCGTTCGAAGGTCAGCGAACTGACTTACGAACTGGGAAGCCCTATCGGCCGCGGCGACAACGCCACCAGGATCGCCAAGCACTACCTGAAGGCCGACACTGCTTTCGCCCGCTACACGTCGGAAGACGACAAGTCGAAGCGCACTTCCACTCCGGTGATGGTCTCGGAAGTTTATCCCTTCGAGCAGAATCCCCGTTATTTCTGGCAGTACACGGTGCATGACATCGGCAGGGAAGGCGACACCAAGATAGGCGAAAAAGGCGTCAAGGGCGTCTTCTTCCAAATAGAAATGAACGTTTACGATCGTTCCCAGATCCAGGAGGAGCTCGTTCCTCTTGATCATTCAAGAGTCAAGGAAGACCAGGTCAACAAACCGATCCTGCGTCAGATCTTCCGAGTACATAACCCTTATCCGGCAATAACCTATGGCAAGAACGCTAAGAAGTAAATTCTCGGGTTTCACACTGATTGAGATCCTTGTCTCTCTCGGCGTTCTGGGCATCCTGATGTCGTCGCTGATGGTCGCGTTCCGCTCGACCTTCGACACCGTCACGGAGACCCAGCTTAGGGCCGAGATGAACCAGAACGTTCGTTCCGTCATGGACCAGCTCAACCGCGAGCTCTCCCAGGCGCTCGTCAACAACAACCGCCCGGTGGGCGAGCAGATCTATTTCCAGATCAAGCAGCTCAGCCCGGACCAGTCCGTCATCCGCTTCGGCTGCACGACCGAGCGCGGCATGAAGGAACTGGCCTACGCCATGCGCGAAGTTAAGATCGACGATCAGCCGCAGTGGCCCGATTACGAACTGGTCCGTATGCAGAAAGACAAAGGCATGTGGAACTTCAACGAACCGAAGAACTGGCCCGAATTCGATGTCAACGACACCGAGGAGGTCGAGCCCTTCGCTTTCGACATCATCAGTTTCCGCGTCCTTTACTGGAGCACCAAGAACGGCCGTTTCGTGGCCGGCAACTGGGACTCCTTCCAGAGAAACGGCATGCCTGCCAAAGTCCGCATAATCCTTAAATCCATTCCGCGTTCCGACGCTAAGAAAGGCTTGGCGACCAAGAGCATGAACGACCTTCATGGCGTGGAGGAACACAAGATCGATATCATTCTGCCTCAGGCGATGTGATAAAAGTTTATAATTATTAATCAACACAATTAAAACTCAACCAGGAGTACAAAATGAAAAAAAGCATGTTAGTAGCCATCGCGGCCCTTCTTTTTGTCGGCACCGTTACCGCCGCTGAAGTCAGCTCTTTGAGTGACGAGGCTAATATGTCCCGCACTGCCAATACCGCTGACCTCTGGGGCACCAAGTGGGGCTTCAAGATGACCCGCGGTCTGGTCAATCTTGCTACGTGCTGGGGTGAACTGCCTCGTTGCATCTATACGGAATCTGCCAACAACGCTTATCTGGGCCCCATCGAAGGTCTCTTCAAGGGCATCTTCCTGACCGGCGTCCGCGCCGTTGCCGGCGGTCTCGATTTCGCGAGCCTCGGTTCCGTCGATGACATGTACAGCGTCTATGAAACGACCTCCATTCCTTACTTCGTTTGGCAGAAGTGGGATCAGCAGGAAAGAGACTAATACCGATTCCATTACGACATAACCTCGTGGTGTAATGGCAGCACAAGAGTTTTTGGTACTCTCGGTCTAGGTTCAAATCCTGGCGGGGTTGCATAAAGCGAGACATCGTTTACATGATGTCTGTGCCTTGTATACCCAACGGAGATTTATGTTATACACGATAGTATTGGTCCTTTTAGTGATCGTCAGCATCTGTCTGGTCGGCATCGTCCTTCTTCAGTCCGGCAAGGGCAACAACCTTACCAACGCTTTTGAAGGCGAAGCGACCTTCGGCAACCGCTCCGGCGACGTGCTCACCAAGAGCACGATGGTCCTTGCGGTATCTTTCATCGTCCTCTGCCTTGTGGCGACCATCCTCTACAAACACGGAAGCGCTTCCATTATGCAGAGCAGCTCCAGACCTGCCAGACAGGCCCAGGAGAACCTGAGGTCCATGGCTCAGCAGGAGGCTGACGAAGCCGCCGCAAAAGCCGCTGAGGCCGCTCAGAGCGCCGCTGAAAGCGCCGAATCCGCCGCCGCGGAAACAGTCCCCGCCGAAACTTCAGCGGAGTCGCCGACGGAAACAGAGACTAAATAATAAAACGCTTGTTCAAGGAGGGACGCGGATACGCGCCCCTCTTTTTTTATTAATGAAAAATATCCTTATCACACTGACTGCCCTTATGTGTTCGCTTTCCGCCGCACCGCTTGCCGGCGCCACAAACGATCTGATATACGTCAAGGTAGGGGACGCGGCGCTCAACTTGAGACTATCCGATACCGAGGCCGCAAAGGAACTCAAGGCCATGGTCGACGAAAGAGACGTTACAGTCGAGATGAGTGACAACGCGTTCGAACAATACGGAGATCTTGGAAAAAGCTTGACTTCCGACGATGCCTCCATCACGGCAAAAGCCGGCGATGTTCTTCTTTACAATTCAAGATACATCTGCATTTTCTACGGTCAGAACACCTATAGGTACACGCGCCTAGGCAGGATCGAGAACGTTGGCAAGAACGAGCTGAAAGAGCTTCTCGCAGGCAAAGACATCACCATCACCCTCACCAAAAAAGATCCCGGAGAGATTCCGGAGCCAAAAACAGCCCTTGCTCTCCTTTTTCTTACCGCAATTTTACAAACCACAAGGATAATATTATGAAACCGATCTTCGTTTTGCTTGCTCTGATAACGATCACCTCGGCAACGCTACTTCAAGCCGAGACCCACATCCTCTGGCAGGACGATTTCGAATCTTACGACCTCGGCCCCTGGCTCGGACAGGGCGACACGCAAGTCATGCAGTCCAGCGTCAACTGCGTCGGCGACGATCCCGTAGAAGGCGAAGTCGACATCACCAACGACGGTGAGAACTGGATCCTCCATCTTGGCAGGAAAAAGGCCGCCCCCGGCATAGAGCAGACGAAAATGGACCGCGGCGTCAGGGTCCCTCTCGATTGGGGTCGCCTTGATTACAATCATGGCAAGAACGCCAAGATAAAGATCAAGGGCAAGACCAGGATCCCGGAAGGCAACGGATACGCCGAGATCAGGCTGACAACTAAGGAAGACAAGCCTATTCTGCGCTTCACCCCTCATTCCTCCGACTACAAGACATACTTCTACAATCACAATTCCACCGTCAACAGCTCCGCCGCCAACTCGGGGAACACATTCTGGGACAACGCCGATTCCGGCAGGACCTGGTATCACACCACCAACGCTGTCGTCTACAGCACCTGGTGCTTCTTTGAGATCGTGATCGACTGCGATCTGGCCCAGGTTGTATCCTACAGTATCAGAGCCCTTGACGACAGCGGATTCTCATATAACGGTCGCAGGATCTGCCATCTGCGTTATATGCTGGAACGTCCCGAGTTCGTTGAGTTCACGGCCGTCGGCAACACGTTCGACGCGAACAGAGACGGCGCCGATTTCGACGATCTTCAGGTTATCTACGAATACGAGTCCCCGGAAGAGGAATGGGAGACTTTGTACGAAGACTACTTCCAGCAATATGAATTTGGAAAATCCCTATCTGAGCAGCAGCCGCTCTACAAGAGGTTGGGCAGCTGGGAACAGTACACCGATAACATCGAGACCAACGAGGCCGGCATTTACGTCGCCCGCCTTTTCATGGGGAAACCCGGCGATAATGAATTCCCCAAAGACGGCATTACGATGGACCTTCCCACGAACACCTTCTTTGTGCCCGGCCAAAAGCTTCGTCTGACCGCCGTATATTACGTTCCTGACAACGGCTGCTGGACCATGTTCAGAAAAGGGGACACCCCTGTCGCGACCTACGGAATCCATTCCGCCACCAAGTGGTTCACCACCTGGGGCACCAACGAATTCCAACCGCGCTACGACGGCTCGGAAAGAGCTGTCTACAGACACTACATCACCACCGCCATTACCCTTGCCTACGATGACGACGGACCTTTCCTTGAACGCGTTGATCTTCAGAGCAGCGAGGAAGACTCCACCAGTTGGAGCTTTGACTGGACCCATTACTACGACACGCATCTTCCGGACGTTCCGGACAACATTGGCATTCAGGTCCAGGGCTGGAAGAACTTCGACGGACGTTATGTTCTCCTAAGCTACCTCTGCCTTGAGCAAACCGTGCCTCCCATCCCGGAACCGGCCTTCCTGGCTCTTCTGGCGGCCCTGGCGCTGGCCTTCGCCCGCAGACAGAGATAAACAAATCCACTTCGCACACGCGAACAAAAAGGAGGTCGTAATCGACCTCCTTTTTTTGTAAAATAAGTATGTAAATCGTTAACGCTTATCTTGGTGTGTTCATGAACGAACTGAAGTGTTTTTTCACGAGAGCCTTTGATTACAAAGGCAAGTCCAACAGGAAGGAATTCCTGATACCTGTCCTGGCTTTTCTAGCCTTGATCATCTCGCTTTGCTTTTTGGAAGAGGGCCTGGACGTTGATGACGACATTATCGAGCCGCTTCTTTTGATCTCATTCGTCGTTTTCATCCTGCCTTTCGTTTCGCTCTGCGTCAGGAGGCTGCACGACACCTTGCATTCCGGCTGGTGGACCTTGTTGCTCCTCATTCCGGTAACGGGGCTCGTGTTTTTGGGCTATCTGGCTTTGGCTAGGGGAGCGAGCGAGGAAAAAGAGGCTTCCAAAGGCTGCTTTATCGCCGCCTTCGTTTGCACGCTGCTCTTTCCGCTGTTCATTGTTTTGCCTTTCATCGGCCTTGTGGTCCATGATTACGTCAAAGATGAATTGCCAAAGATAAAATGCCGCTCCCAGCTCAGGAACATGTACTATCTTCTGGACGACTACCAGAGGGAGCACGGCGCCTATCCCATACTTGACCCCGACGGCGATGATTACGGCGTCAGGGATCTCTACCTCCTTTTTGAAAACAACAAAAAGCGCCATCCCAAACTCGAGGTGCTCCTGCAGCCTCCCGGCAGGAAATATGAAGCTTTCTCAAAGGAACTTTCCATCGACGATTTCAATACCAACCACATAGGCTGGGCTTACAACGCCAAGGCCCGCCCCGGGACCGATGATCCTCTGCTGGTGGAGGGAGGTTTTTGGAAAAGGGGCGGTTGGCGTGTGCGGAGCGATCTTTCATCCTATTATTCCGACAATTTTGAGGAGCGCGACATGTACAGGAGTTATGAAATAGTCCTTTTGGCAAACGGCCGGCGCGTTTATCTCGAAAGGGATTTTTACGGTCACTTCTCGACTAATGTCGTCCAGGATTGGACAGTTCTGAGGGAGTAGGGGACGAAAACGAAAAGGCGTTGAATTCAAACCGCCTTTTGGGTATAATACCCATACGTAAAATTGATAATAAAAACCAACTAACCTTTACCCAAAACAACAATATGAAAAAAATTCTTACCCTTAGCGTAGTGCTGGCCGCTTCCCTTGCTTTGGCAGACAGCACCGTCGTGCTCCTCGATCAGAATTTTGAAGGCTGCGCAGAAGGCGCTGCCCTCGGTCAGGCCGGCATGGTCGCTTCCCCTAACACCCAGTGGGGCGCGGTCGGCACCGACGGCGCGACCATCGAGACCGTCGACGGCAACAAAGTCCTGAAAGTGACCCAGGTAGGCGAAGACCAGCAGGGCATAGCCATCCCCATCGATGATTCCGAGGTCATCTATCAGCCCGGTTGTTTCCTGAAGGTCACCTTCAAGCGTTTCCAGAACGAAGGCCACAACTACGGCGAATTCCGTCTGGCCGCCAACTACAACTCCTCCACCACTTCCGGCGCCTACGGCAACAGGCCTGTCCTCAACTTCGAGAACAACGGCACGCAGCTCAACTTCCTCAACCAGGGCTACGATTTTAGCGACAGCTCTCAGGAAGGCAAGACTACGGAATATCCCGGCGCGGTCAAAGAAGGCGAATGGCAGACTTTCCAGTTCAACTTCGATTTGTCCACCGGTCTGATCAACTTCCTCATTGACGACGATCCTCAGTCCAGCGACGTCTATCAGCTCAGCATGAAGCGCTGCGATGGCTTCAAGTACCTCATCTTTGCCAACGGCACCGGCGGCGCTACTACGACCCGACCGGGTGTTTACTACGATGACGTCAAGGTCGAATTTATCAGCATCGACAAAAAACTGGTCCGCAGCATCAGCTTCAACGGCTATGATGAAGGCACGCCTCTCTCCGAGATCTGTCCGGAATGGATGAGCAAGCTCGGCGACGAAAGCTACATCACCAACATCTCCTTCAACTCCGAAATAGTCTCCTGCCTGTATCTCCCGCCCACGGCCAACACCGGTTTCCTCGTCGATATCGACGCTGAGAACTACCAGAACCAGATCTACGCTGTGGAATTCGGCTTCGCTTCCCATTATTTCCGGGGACAAAGGCGCTTCGATATCAGAAGCAACGGCATGACCTTCTGGCGTTTCTGGAACAACTGGCACTGGAAGGCCTCCTTTAAGGTCGACGGCGAGAACAAAGAGGTCCAGTACGGCAACGACGGCCCCATCGACATCTGGGTCAAGAACACCTTCGTCTTCAACCAGGATTCCACGCTCTTAAGAGCCGGCCGCATCGACACCGGCAACAAGGGCGTCTGCTTCCGCGCCATCGGCGGCTACGACTTCGAAAACTCCCCGGAGCATACCTTCGGCTATACCGACGACATCACCGGCACGGTCGATTCCGTCGCTTACTACCACGGCTGGTGGGGCAGCAGCGAAGAGGTCTTCGTTGACGGCATCAACGTTTGGGTCTACGGCGTTCCTGAACCGGGATTCCTGGCCCTCGGCCTCATCGCCATCGCCGCGTTCCTTCGCAGACGCTGAAGCTGATCTTTGATCGGCAAGAAAAAACCACACCGGCTCATGCCGGTGTGGTTTTTTTATGCCCTCAGGCTTGCGAAAGTCGCAGGCCTTTTTTTATTTATCTTCTTTGGTAAGTTTCGCCGTGAAGCTCTTGCCGTCCTTCATGACCGTTTTGCAGTCGATGTTGGCTCTGACGCACTGCGGGCCCCTTAGGAAGATGTGGGTCGTCTGGACGGAGCTCGTAGGATTGAACATGGTATGGAGGCCGTTTTCGCTGGATATCTTCAGCTTGTAAGTTGAGACGCCTTTCTTTTCGTTGACCTTGTACTGGAGCTTGCCCATGGTCTCGAAGTAGTAGTTCACGAGACCTATGGTGACGTTGGTTTTTTTCTTGTTGGTCTTGATGGATTGACCTGTCTGGGCGATGGGGATCACGATGCTTTCGATATTGATGGACATATCGGCGCCGTTAAGCGTGACGGGCGTTTTGGCGTCTTCCGGCACGGTGCCCAGCTTGAAGGCCATGTCGAATTTGTTGGGAAGCGGATCGGAAAGGTCCGCGGCTTTTTTGAGATTGGTCTTGAGATTGAACTGCGTGACATCGAAAGGCTGATTTTTGGGAGTTGCCTTCAGCTCGATGTAGAGAGACTGCTTGACAGCCGGAACGACAAAGGCGAACCGGTCGGCTTTGAAAACGAAAGAGCCGAAACAGCTGGGCTGGGGGATGGGCATGGCGTAGACAGAGTGGGCCAGCTCGGGATTGCTGATGACGGGATGCTGGTCAACGCTTCCTGTGGCGAGGTAGGCCAGGGCTCTCTCGAAGATCTCGTAGAAGGAGAGCATGCCATCTCCGTCCAGGTCGCTCATGGCGTCGCAGCCGTTGTAGAGGCATCTGGTGAAGATGCTGAGCATTACTTTGGAGGTGTAGGACTCCTCGTCGCCCCTGCAGGCCGTGAGGAAGGTCACGTCCTTCTGCACGTCGGCTTCCGCCTCGGAAATAGAGAGGCCCTTGTTTTTCGCCTTTATCTCGGCCATTTCCGAGATGACGGCCTGGGACATGCTTGTCGTCGGGATCATGCCGCCGGAAAAGCAGGTGTCGAGGATCACGACGACTCTTACGCCGGCCTGGAATTTGCTAAGGTCAGCCGCCAGTTCGGCCGCGTAGTAATTGCTGTCGTACGCGCAAAGAGCTATGCCGTTTTTTTCGCTTCCGTGGCTGGAGTGGTAGTATACGAAGACGTCGCCGGCTATAAGCTCGCTCGCGGCGTTTGCTACGCAGGCCCTGATGTTGCTTTTCAGCGCACCTTCATTTTCCAGAAGGTAGCCGTCTTTTCCCTGATAGTATCCGCCCTGAACGAGTAGGGCGGCCATGGTCTCGGCGTCGTTCACGCAGGTGGTAAGCGAATTCAATTGCCGGGAGGGGAGATAGTCGTTGATGCCCACGAAGAGCGTTTTGCAAACTCGCTTTGCTTGGGGCGGTGCGCCGACGTACCTGAAGGACGAGAGATCATAGCCATTGGGAATCGTCCCGTAAAATTGGAAGCCGTTGCCGTCCTCGACATTGAAGACCATATTTGTGCCGCAGGCCTTATCCGCCACGTAGGCGACGTAAACTTCATGAGCATA
The DNA here is from genome assembly GCA_017539325.1 of bacterium. Taxonomy (GTDB): domain Bacteria; phylum Auribacterota; class UBA3054; order UBA3054; family UBA3054; genus UBA3054. The sequence continues at coordinate 11,895 of JAFYHD010000033.1, forward strand.
GGAATTGACAGCCAAAAACAGCAGTGCAAAAACAAATAACGCGCGCTTTTTCATAAGCTCTCTCCAAAGTTTATTATCAACACGCTTATTTTACCATATCGCGCCGTTTGACCCGGAAGCGCGTTCCTTTTTGTTAAAATATCAGCATGATCTCCGATGCCATCAACACACTAAGCGCCTTCCTGGGACGCCGCGATATTCCGAAACTTACCAAAGAAGCTCTTAGATCAGCCTATGGCTTCAGCCAGGCCGACGTGATGGTCCTCTTCGGCGGCTCCATAATCGCGGGAGGGGACGTGCTTGCCCAAGCCATCAAAAACAACATTGCAAAAACCTACGTCATCGTCGGCGGAGTAGGGCACACCACCCAAGCTCTCCGCGACACGGTCCAAAAGCTCTATCCAGACATACCAACCGAAGGAAAACCGGAAGCCGAGATCTTCCAGGCCTACCTCCAATACCGCTACTCCTTAAAAGCCGACTATCTGGAAACAAAATCTACCCACTGCGGAAACAACATCACCAACCTCCTCAAGCTTCTGGAATCCAACGCTGTTCCTTGCGAAAACATCATCCTCTGCCAGGACGCCACCATGCAGCTCCGCATGTGCGCCACCCTCCGAAAGTACCGCCCCGACTTCAGGATCATCAATTTCGCCTCCTACAGGGCCCAAATAACCCCCGATTCGATACCAGGGATGTGGCCGATCGACCGCTTTGTGAGCCTCCTGCTCGGCGAGATCAAAAGATTAGCGGACACCCCGGAAGGCTACGGCCCCAACGGCAAAAACTTCCTTGCCCACGTTGACATTCCCAAAAAAGTCGAGGAGGCCTGTGAAGACCTCCTCGCTCATGGTTTTCGTCCAAGGTAATAATTAAACGACCTTGAAACCGGCCTTCTCAACGGCCGCTTTCAGATCCGCTTTGTTCGGCGCTTCCTCTCCATAATAGAAGATTTCTGCCAAAGCGTTTTCCAAAGACACTTTAACTTCGGCGACCAATTCAACCGCGCTCAGTGCGGCCGTCACTTTGTTGACGCACATCTCGCAGCCCATGCCTTCGATCTTCAAAACGATTTTTTTCATATATCACAGTTTGCTGGCAATTTGATCGTAATCTCTGTAGATGTATCCGCGGATCTCTTCCAGAGCGTTCTTTAGAGCCTGCGCGGCGGCCAGACGCAGAGTGTCTTCGTCTTTGTAGCCGTAATACATCGCTGTGGTCTCAGTGTCGGCGGCGGCAACGGTGTATTGCTTAACAAGCACGTTGGCGTTGTTGTAGATCGCCACGTTGATATCCAGCTCCTCAGTCCTGAAATTGCTGGGCATGCCGAAAAGACAAAGCAAGCCGACTGTCAAACCGTTGACGAGTTCCAAAGCCTCGTTAGAGTCGGACGCTCTGCCGTTCAGTCTCAGAACTATCCTGCCTCTGGGATTGCTGGCAGTGTTGACGTCGACTATATTCTGTTCCACTTCCTTGGCGAAGATGCTCTGCACGTCGCCGACTCTCAGGTCGGAATAGAAGGTGGTGTCTGACTTTGTGTTCGTCGATTCGGAATAAACGTTCGCTTCCTGACCGAAGTGCCTTGTGCTGCTTCCCACAGTGTAAGAGGCGCCCGTAGTGTTGGACTGTGTCTTCGTCGTTAGGGTGCCGCTGGTGTAGACCGTCTGGACGTTGTTCGTGTCAACGATAGGCTTCAGATAGGGAAGAAGCCTGGCGTTCGGGCGGTTTTCCGGATTGATGTCTTTCATCGAAACAGTTTTGCATCCGGAACAGACCAGAACGATAAGCGCGCCGACAAAAGCCGCCAGGGTAATCGGTTTCATTTTCATATCAACTCCTTTGGTTGGTTTAGCTTATTATATCAAATTCCAAAATAAATTTAAAAAACCCCAACTGCTTTCGCAGTCGGGGCAGGAGAAAACCATGAACAAATCACCACTAGTTTGGAACCATTATAAACTAATCCAAAGCGACATAATCATCCAATATGTCACTTTTTCACGACATTTATTCTTCCTTTTTGCTATTCGGCACTAGTGATATTTGTAGTATAATGTTTGAAAGTTTTCAAACGAAAGAACGTCAAAAAGAACGTGAAATAAGTTTATGGCGTATTACAGAAAGGAATATAGACCAGAGAAAAAGTACGAACTTGTCGTTCTCTGCAGAATGAATCTTATACAAACCGGTTGAGAGTTCGCGAATGTACCACTGCTGACTCTTGTCGCCTGTATATGTCTTCTGTACGATTTTAACGCCTGAATCGGCTTTTGCACTCAGTGACAAAGCTTTATTGGAGCAGGCTGCAACAATCTTATAAGCACCATCTCCAAGCGGAACGATACTCATAGCACCGCCCATATCGAGCGAGTATCCGGCAAGATATAAATCAGTAGATTCCTTGATAGCAGAATTTCTTAGCTTGATATTCTTGTTAACAAGCTGACTCTGAATTGCATAGTATCCGGCTTCGATTTTGGCGTCAA
>JAFYHD010000034.1 GCA_017539325.1 bacterium
AGCAGCGGGCTTCTTGGCCGGAGCGGCTTTCTTGGCGGGGGCCTTCTTGGCCGGGGCTTTCTTCACAGCGGGCTTCTTAGCAGCGGGCTTCTTGGCCGGAGCGGCTTTCTTGGCGGGGGCCTTCTTGGCCGGGGCTTTCTTCACAGCGGGCTTCTTAGCAGCGGGCTTCTTGGCCGGAGCGGCTTTCTTGGCAGGGGCCTTCTTGGCCGGGGCTTTCTTGGCCGGAGCGGCTTTCTTCACAGCGGGCTTCTTAGCAGCGGGCTTCTTGGCCGGGGCAGCTTTCTTGGCCGGGGCTTTCTTGGCAGCCGGTTTCGCAGCGGGTTTCTTAGCAGTAGGCATAGTGTTTCTCCTTATGTTTGGTTGAATAAAAAGCTGTCACTTGACAACTATTTTTTTATTGAGTTTTTTCTATGTTCTGACAGATCGTGATCGATCTGTTGTTTTCTTTCACTCCATCAACCAAGCGAAACCCGTTATTTTTCCTAGCATTTCCATCACTTCACATTCATCACTTCAAACATGAATAGCGGATAATTCACTTAATCTATATAAATTCTATCACATGTATTTTTAAAAATCAATTAGTATTTCCGTTGACCGCAAAATTTTTTTCTGTTAGAATTCAACCGAACATGAAATACTTCGATTTCCATACTCACGCGTTCGTCGATTCGCTTGCCGGAAGAGCGATAGGACAGATTGCCGCGTTGAGTGGAGACATCCGTCCCCACACTGACGGAACGCTCAACGATCTTCTTCGCGCGATGCACGACGACGGAGTCAACGCGAGCGTCATCGCGAACATCGCGACCAAACCGTCGCAGTTCGAACCGATATTGGAATGGTCGAAGCAAATAAAAAGCGAACATGTTTTTCCTTTCGCTTCCGTTCATCCAGACGATCCCGATCCCGAGGGCAAAGTGCAGATGATAATCGACGCGGGGCTGATGGGATTGAAGATCCATCCCTTCTATCAGAACGCCGCGGTCGATGATCCTAAATGGTTCCGCCTTTACGACGCCTGGCAGGGTACCGGCCTTCCCATTCTCTTTCACACCGGCTTCGACGTCGCGTTTCCTGAGCTCGACATCTGCACGCCCATGCGCTTCCGGAAGGTCTTCGACAACTTTCCGAAACTCGTCATAGTGATGGCGCACATGGGCGGCTGGATCTGCTACGAGGATTTTCTGATGTCTGACATGTGCGGCGAAAATGTTTTTATCGACACGAGCTGCTCGGCGAGATTCTGTCCCATAGACCTGGGAGCGGAGATCGTCAACAAGCACGGCGCGGAAAATATTCTCTTCGCGACAGACTGCCCCTGGGGTGTGCAAGGGGAGCATATCGATTTCGTAAGGAAGATCTGTCCCGATGAACGCGGAAGGGAAGACATCTTCTATCGGAACGCGGAAAGGATATTAGGAATAAAAGTGACGGATAAACTTCCGGAATAAAAAAAGCCCCCGATCATGACCGGGGGCTTTTTGTTTTCGCCATTTCGCTTACTTGATGTCGGCGTGGTATTCCTGGATGCTCTTAAGAGGAGCGGAGCCGTGCAGGAAAGCCTTGATGCCGAGAGCCGCGTTGTGCGCCGCCGTCATGGTCGTGATGTAGGGGACCTTGTACTTGATGGCGGTCTTCCTGATGTAGGAGTCGTCGTCCTTGGAGCGGCAGCCGATCGGCGTGTTGACGATGAGGTTTATTTCGCAGTTGGTGATGGCGTCGACCAGGTTCGGTCTTCCTTCCAGGCGCTTCAAAACAGGTTCGGCTTTGATGCCGTTCTCGTTAAGATAGGCGCAGGTGCCCTTGGTCGCGAGGATCTTGAAACCGAGTTCCTTGAAGAGCGTGGCTGTCTCAAGCAGCATCTCGTCGTGATCGGCGACCGTCATCAGAACGGTGCCTTCCGTCGGGAGCTTCTGATTGGCCGCGACCTGGGACTTGAAGTAGGCGAGGCCAGGGGAAGTGGAGATGCCTAAGACTTCGCCGGTGCTTCTCATTTCCGGTCCAAGCACTGGGTCGACTTCCGGGAACATGTTGAAGGGGAAGACAGCTTCCTTCACGCCGAAGTGCGGGATGGCCTTCTTCGTGATGCCGAGTTCCTTCAGGGTCTTGCCGAGCATGACCTGCGTCGCGATCCTCGCCATCGGGATGGAGCAGACCTTACTGACGAGAGGAACGGTTCTCGAGGCTCTGGGGTTCGCTTCCAGGATGTAGACGACGTCGTTGCAGATCGCGTACTGGACGTTCATTAATCCGACCACGTGCATCTCCAGCGCCAGTTCCTTCGTGTAGCGTTCGATCGTTTCGATGTGCTTTTTCGGAATTGTGACGGGCGGGATGAAGCAGGCGGAGTCGCCGGAGTGGATGCCGGCCTGCTCGATGTGCTCCATGATGGCGGGAACGAAAGCTTCCTTGCCGTCGCAGATGGCGTCGGCTTCCGTCTCGGTCGCGTTCTCAAGGAACTTGTCGATAAGGATGACGTTCTCGCCGGCGGCCTGCAAGGCGTTGTTCATATACTCGACCAGCATCTCGTCGTTGTGCACGACTTCCATACCGCGTCCGCCCAGCACGAAGGAGGGACGGACCATCAAGGGGTAGCCTATCCTCTTGGCGGCCTCAAGAGCGTCCTCGACGCTGTGCGCCATGCCGGCTTCCGGCTGCGGAATGCCGAGCTTCTGCACGACTTCGTGGAAGAGCTCGCGGTCTTCCGCCAGCGCGATCGTCTTCGGCGAGGTGCCGAGGACTTTGACGCCGTTGGCTTCCAGGTCATGCGCCAGATTAAGGGGAGTCTGTCCGCCGAACTGCACGATGACGCCCACAGGTTTTTCCTTGCGGTAGATGGCGAGCACGTCTTCCAGAGTCAGCGGCTCGAAGTAAAGCTTGTTGGAAGTGTCATAGTCGGTCGAGACGGTCTCGGGGTTGCAGTTGACCATCACGGACTCGAGCCCGGCGTCGCGGATAGCGAAAGCGGCGTGCACGCAGCAGTAGTCGAATTCGATGCCCTGGCCGATGCGGTTCGGTCCGCCGCCCAAGACCATGATCTTGTCCTTAGGCGAGATCTCCGTTTCGTTCTTCGCGTTGTAAGTGGAGTAGTAGTAGCAGGCGTCCTTTACGCCGGAGACGGGCACGGCGAACCAGCTTTCTTCCATGCCGTCGGCTTCTCTCGCTTCCCTGACTTTGGTCTCGCTGAC
>JAFYHD010000035.1 GCA_017539325.1 bacterium
ATTGTCATTTGAAAGCCGGTTCGGCTGAACGTTATCCCAAGTGTCCTGTCGAAGCAAAGGATATCACGTTGTCGAATCTTACGGCAGTCGTAGGCGCTGAAATTACTTGCGCGAGCAACGCGGTCTTTTTCACAGTAGCGGATTACAAGAAGCCGAAGGGCTCGCGTTATGTGCGCCGCTACTTTAAGGAGAGCAGCGCTCTGGACAATTATCTCAACCTTGAAAGGGAAAAGGCCGCGGCTGTTCGCTATGAAAAGGGCGAGGAAGTCAGGGACCTCCTTTTTGTGAAGGAAAACGAGGCTTTCTTTTATCTGGAGCTGAGGCCGGAATTTAAGCGGCACGCTTTGGGTGTTCTGACTGTCAAGGATGCCCCGGATCCCGGAAAAGATCAAAGGCTTCTGGTCTTCGACCTTCCCGGCGCCTTGCTGGGAGAAACTTATCCCGACGAAGGGGAGGACATCCTCTCTTTCGAAGCCAAGTGACATGCCGCTTCCTTTGGTCCTCATAGGCCCCACAGCGGTGGGAAAAACCGACCTCGCCCTGCTCTTGGCAAAGAAGACGCAGGGCGAAGTTATTTCCATGGATTCCATGCAGATCTATCGCGGCATGGACATCGGAACCGCCAAACCGACAAAAGAGGAACGCGCGGCCGTACCGCACCATCTTATCGACACGAACGCTCTAACGGAAAGCTCCGACATGGGCTCCTACCTCAGGCTCGTGAAGGAGAAGGAAGCGGAAGTTGTGTCCCGCGGTAAGCGCCCGCTTCTGGTGGGCGGGACAGCCATGTACGTGAAGGGATTGGTGGAGGGACTTTTCGACGGGCCAGGCAGGGACGAAAATTTGCGCGAGGAAATGCGCGCCATCCTGGCGGAAAAAGGGCCGGAGTATCTTCGCGACGAAGTTTTGAGGCCGCTTGACCCCGTTAGCGCGGAAAGGCTCCATCCCAACGACACCCTTAGGGTGATAAGGGCCATAGAAGTCTCGAAGCTAAGCGGCAGGCCTTTTTCCGAGCAGACGAAGCAGTGGACCCAAAAAGCGCCCATCGTCGGTTACCGCATGGTGGGGCTGACGATGCCAAGGGATCTGCTCTACTCAAGGATAGAAAAGAGAGTCGACCTTATGATGGAAGCGGGCTTGGAAGAAGAAGTCCGGAAACTTATGCGGGAAGGCTTGGAGAAAAATCTTACGGCGGCCCAGGCCATAGGCTATAAGGAAATGATAGCCTACGTCCGCGGAGAGTACGATCTCGCAAGGGCCGTGGAGCTCATAAAGCGCAACACGCGCCGTTTCGCCAAACACCAGCTCACCTGGTTCAGGAACAACATCGAAGCCGAGTGGTATGATATTACAAGCTATGGTGATAAGGGCGTCTTGGCCGACGAGATCCTGGGCAAGGATTGATTTGGAATAGAAAGTCGTTTTTTGTACAATAAATATACTGTTGTTCAACAAATAAACCAAGGAAAAATATGAGAGCTATCTGGAGTTTCATCAAATTTGTGATCTTCGTGGCCATTCTTTTGCTGGTTCTTTGCATCATCTTCCGCAACTGGGTAGTCAAGACCGGCATCGAGAAGGGCAGTGAATTTGCGGGCGTTCCCACCACCGTCCAGTCTGTCAGCATCAGCATCGAGGATCCCAAGATCGAGATCAGCGGCGTCTGCGTCGGCAACCCCACGGGCAAAGGGTTCAAGGAAGAAAACAGCGTTTATGAAGTGAGGAGATTCTTCTGCGATTACGATATCCTTGCCATGTTCAAGAAGAACGTTCATATAAGGGACGTGCAGGTCGACTTAAGCTACCTCAACGTGGAGCTCAGCAAGGAAGGCAAGCTCAACATTCTCTCCCTCAAGCCAGATATGATCAAGGATCTGAAAGCCTCCCAGGGCGACCAACAGGCCAAAGAAGAGCTTAAGGACGAGACCCAGATCTCCGTGGACAAGCTTATGCTGAAACTGGACACCGTCGAGTTCCAGAGCTCTGTGCCGGCTCTCCCAACCTTCAAACTTGACATCAACTACAGCAACGTCTTCGAGAACATGCAGGGCACCTCGGCCGAGATCGCCTTCAAAGTTTTGTCCCAGGCGCTCAAGGGCACGGCGGTGTCAGTTGTTATGGAAGCCGGCGAGATAGACATGACAAAGGATACTTCCGCGCTGATCAACCAAATGGCGAACGCCGCGTCTGAGGCCGCCGGCAAAGCCGCCGGCAGCGCCGTCGACAAAGCCGCGGAAGCCGTGGGCGACGCTGTCAAGAAAGCCGGCGACGCCGTCAAAGGCCTTTTCAAGAAATAAGCTTTTGAAATGAAAAAAGTAGTTGAAACCGCGAAGAGGGCGCCGCGCTTTTTCCTCCAGGAGATCTGGCGGCTCCCTCTTTACCGTTACAAGCCGATGAAGGCTTTCGGGATCAGGCTTCTCAGGATCTTTGCCCTGACCGGCCTGGAATTCGGGCATGACCGCTGCACCTTGAGAGCGACGGCTTTGACGCTCTATTCGCTTTTGGCGATCGTGCCTTTGCTGGCCATTTCTTTCGCCATCGCGAGAGGTTTCAATCTTCAGGACATCCTTTTGGAGAGCATCGAGAAGAACATTCTCGCGCGCTTCTCCGGCAACGAGGAGCTGGCGGAATCCGTCACGATGGTCTTCAGCTACATAACGGAGGCGGCCCAGCACACGCTTGAGCACACGAAGTTCGGAGCCATGGCGGGAGTCGGCGTTCTGATCTTGCTCTGGACCGTCATAAAGCTTCTTGGCAACATCGAGCTCTCTTTCAACGATATTTTCGGCGGCGTGAAGAGCCGCTCCTTCGGCAGGAAGATCATCGACTACTGCGCGATCATCATTCTTCTACCCTTCCTTCTGATACTTTCCACGACGCTTACGGTCTTCTTGGAATCCCAGGCCAACTTCGTCGTCGAGAAGCTGCCTTTCTTGGCCGGCCTTTCCCCTTCGATGCATTTCCTTATCGAGCTCGTGCCTTACGTTTTGATCTGGCTCGGATTTATCTTCCTCTACCTTTTCATGCCGAACTGCAAGGTCAAGCTCCTGCCGGGCGTCATTTCCGGCATCGCCGCCGGCACGGCCTTCAACATCGTTTTGTGGTTTTATTTCGCCTTCCAGGTTGGCATGGCCAAGAACAGTGCGATCTACGGCGCTTTCGCGGCCGTTCCTTTGTTCATCGCCTGGCTGCAGGTCAGCTGGACGATCGTTCTCTGCGGCGCGGAACTGGCTTTCGCTATTCAGACGCACGGATATTATGAGCCGAGGGATCTGACGGCCGGCACATCGCTGACGCTCTGGTTCGCCATCTACATCCATGTCATGGGGTCTGTCAGCAGAGCCCTAATAGACGGCAAGGAGCCCCAGACGGCCCGTCAGCTCGCCGAGGAGCGTCATCTGCCTGTCCAGCTCGTCCAGAAAGCCCTGAACGTTCTTACCGACAGCGGACTATTGCACAGGCTGGAAAAGGGCGACGATTTTGTCTACATTCCCTTGTGCGCCGTTGAATCCCTAACGGTCGGCGAGATGCTCCGCAAGATCCAGAACAGGGGCAACCTGATCTGCCCGGGACTGGAAGGCGAAAAATTCCATCAGCTGCTTGAAGCGCTGCAGAATCCCGACACGCTCGTAAAAGAGTTGTAATTATCCCTTGAAGTTGGGAAGCGGTTCGATCCTCGAGAGGAAGGCGAGGATGGAGAAGGCCATTTCTTTCGGGTCTTTTGTTTGTATCTTTGGGAATTTGCCGAAAGGATTGTAAACTTTGCCCTGGCGTCTTACTACGAGCGTTTCGCCGGAAAGTTCCACCGTGTCTATGCCGCGCTCCCTGGCGCGCAGTTTTATTTCGGCAAGGTCGAGGAGCGTTTCCGTTGATTTCGGGAGTTTTCCGAAGCGATCTGTCAATTCTTCCCTGAGGTCTCCCAGTTCCTTTACGGTCTTCGTCATGCTGAGGCGGCGGAAGAGGTCGAGGCGGAGGACGGGGCTCTGGATGTAGTTTTCCGGGAGGTCGCCCATAAGAGGGAGATGCAATGTGACGTCGTCGATGACAGGGGAGAGGCTGGGAAGTTCAGTCCGCCAGTCGAATTTCTTTTTGCCGACAGTTTCTTCTTCCTCGTTTTCCTCTTCGCTTTGCTTGG
>JAFYHD010000036.1 GCA_017539325.1 bacterium
AAGGAGTTCGATCCCAAGATCAGCACCGGGTATCTGTGCGGCGGGAGCGACGAGAAAAACATTCTTTCTGCCAAGGAGGCGGGTTGCGACTGGATCTCCGCGGAGCTGGCCACCACCACCAGGCGCTTCGCCGACAAGACGCACAAAGAGGGGATGAAGCTGGCCCTGTGGACGATAAGGTCCGACAGGGACTTCACCCTGGCCAAAGACCTGGAAGCCGACGCTATCGTCACCGATTATCCGGTCAAATACTCCAAGTGAGCGCCCCTCTTGTATTTTAAGGGGCGGTTTAATATAATTATCACACTCTCATTTTGCGCGTTGGCTGACATCTCAGCCTGGCTCGTTTCTTCGAACCAACCATAACGTCGCTTTCAAAGAGGATACCTGTCCTCTTCAAGCTTACGGAATGGCACGCCTAAATGGGCGTGCCTTCTTTTTTTAGGCAACAATCAATCAATTACATTTTAACTATATTAAGGAAGAATCATGGCTAATGAACTGAAGATGTCCTGCGCCCGCAGAACAGCCGGCGGAAGCTCCGTGGCCCGCAGAATGCGCGGCCAGGGCGACGTCCCTGCTGTTGTGTACGGACACGGCAAAAACATCAACATCACCCTTAATTTGCACGATTTCACCCAGCTGATGAAGAAGATGCACAGTGAGCACGCTGTTCTCACGCTGGACGCCGAAGGCGAAGTCGTGAACGTGCTTATCAAAGAGATCCAGCGCCACCGCGCGACCCACAACATCCAGCACGTGGATTTTGTGGTCGTCGACCTCGACGAGATCGTGACCGTCTCCGTTCCGATCATCACCATCGGTGATGCGGACGGCGTCAAGAATTTCGGCGGCATCATGGAGGTCACTCTCCGCGAAGTCCAGATCCAGTGCAAAGCCGGCAGCATCCCTGACGACATCACTGTTGACGTTACTCCCCTTAAGCTTCACGAAGTTCTGCGTGTCGCCAACTTGGTGATCCCCGAAGGCGTTAAGGTCCTGGACGACCCGGAAACTCCGGTCGTCGTCATCAGCTCCTCCGCCGCTGAGGATTCCGCCGCCTCCGAAGCTTCCGGCGAAGCCACCGCCGAGGAACCCGAAGTCATCACGGCCCGCAAGAAAGAAGAGGAAGCCGAGCCCGAAGCGCCGAAAGGCAAGAAGTGATCTCATGATCCGCGCGATCATGGGCCTTGGGAATCCTCCGGCGCAGTACGCCAATACGAGGCATAACCTTGGCAGGATGGCTCTGGAGGCGATGAAGGAAAAGAGCGGCCTTAGCTGGAAAAGCTATTTCTGGAAAAATTACCTCTGGTGCCAAAGCGCGGACGAGCCACTGTTAGTTCTTTCTAAAACTTACATGAACCTTAGCGGCGAAGCGGCCTATAAAGTGGCCAAAAGCCGCGGTCTCAAACCGAGCGAAATTCTCATTATCCTCGACGACTGCTTTCTCCCTCTGGGGAAGCTGCGTTACAGGAAAGAGGGAAGTTCCGGAGGACACAACGGTTTGGGATCGGTTCTCGAGGCCTTCGGGACCGAGGATGTGCCTCGCTTGAGAATGGGGACCGGGATAGGATCCTGCCGCATGGCGGAAAGAGTCCTGGAAGAATTCCCCGCTGAAGATCTGCCAATGGTCACGGCTATGACCGCCTACCTCTCCGATCTTCCCAAGCGGCTCTCCCTTAACGAAGAAAAAACAATAAATGAAATAAATAACTGGCGCGCCCCTCAAACCGAGCCGCGCGTCTAACAGGAGGTAATCCAGTGAATAAGTACGAATGTTTGTTCATCATCAATCCGGACGCTGCCAGCGAGCGTTTCGCCGCTGTCACCGCCACGATTGCCAAGGATGTCGAGCGTTTTGGCGGCACTATCGAAAAGACCGAGGAGATCGGCCAGAAAGTGCTGTGCTACCCCATCGCCCACTGCAACGAGGGCTTCTATTATCAGATCAACTTCGCCATGCCGCCCGCGGCCGTCAGCGATTTCAAGAGACGCTGCGTCCTCAACGCGGATGTTCTTCGTTATCTGATCCAAGTAACTGAAAAATAAGAAAGCTTATGCGCAACGTCCTTTGCTTAGCTTTTCTGGCGCTCCTCATTTCCGCCTGCTCCTCCATTCCGCCCTACGAGACGGAAGACTGGAGAGTCGCCATCGTTGACAGCGACACCGCGGAAGCGACCGTGCGCTACGAAGGGTTCGGCAGTCCCAGCAGCGACCCCGCCAAAAGGGCCGCCTACTGCGAGACTCTGAAGGAGCTGGCCGAAGACAAGAATCCGTCTTCGCCGCTCACTCCGAGAATGTCCAACGCCCGCCGCTATTTCTTAGTGGAAAATGGCAGCTTGATCATGGTGGAGCAGGGTGATATTCCCAATCCTCTGTCCTGGTTCGAGCAGTCCGGCCTCAACCCCATGACCTGGTTCTCTTCCGACGTCAATATGAGCGTGAAGAACGGCTACGTCATCAAGTGGGGCTTCTCCTCTCCCGAAGAGATCGTGGCAGCGAGCGGCCAGGTCATGAACGAGCGCGATTACAGCCGCATCCTTGCGTCGCTGGACAACCGCAACGTGACGACCGACAAGACGGAGTGGGACACCGACGGACAGACCATCATAGTCTGGCCCGGCGAGACCCGCGCCTTCAACTGGAAGACGACTTCCATAGGCTACCTCAAGAACTACCCCAGCTTGGCCTACGAATTCACGGGCGACGAATCCTACAAGGTCGAACCCGCCCTGAACCTCCCCGAGGTCATAAACGAAGCCAGGGGTGAAAAAGTGGAAAGCGCGCTTCCGGAGGTCAATACCGAGGAAGCTCAGAACACGAAAGTGGAAGAGGTCTCCGGACTCGACGAGCTCGAGCCCGAAAAGACCGAAACTTTGGAAGAAAATAAAGGACAAAGCGCCTTTGACCTTTGATAATAATTAACAATCTATACTCGGACAAAAATCATGACTGTCAAAAGAAGAAAAATCGAAAAACTGCCCTGCAGTTTTTGCCAGGAAAAGAAGACCATCGACTACAAAGACGTCGAAACTCTTAAGCCTTTTCTGACCGACTACGGCCGCATCGTGCCCCGCTACGTCAGCGGCAACTGCGCCAAGTGCCAGCGCAAACTGGCCAAAGCCGTCAAACTGGCCCGCTTTATGGCTCTTTTGCCTTACGTGGGCGATGTGCACAATGAAGACTAATTATTAAGGAAGGATCTATGGAACTGATTTTACGTGTAGATATCCCCAAGCTCGGCAAGGCCGGCACCATCGTGAACGTGGCCGAAGGCTACGCCCGCAATTACCTTTTACCCAAGAAGCTGGCTGACAAGCCGACCCAGGACGCCAAGGACCAGATTGAAGCTATCGTCCGCCGCCGCCGCATCGAGGAAGCCAAAGAGCTGGAAGCCTGCCAGGAAATGGCTAAACGTCTCGAAGACATCACCGTCAAGCTGGCTAGAAAGGCCGGTGAAGACGAGAAGCTCTTCGGTTCCGTCACCGCGAAAGACATCGCCGACGAACTGGAAGCCCAGAACATCGTTCTGGACAGCAAGAAGATCCAGCTTGAAACTCCCATCAAGCAGCTCGGCCTTACGAACGTCGAAGTCAAGCTTCATCCCGAAGTCACGGCTTCCCTCAAAGTTTGGGTCGTCAGCGAATAACATCCCTTTATGGAAGCTCCCGAACGCGAAACTGCGCAAGCCCTTTCCAATTACGAGCCGCCCAGGAACCTGGAAGCGGAGCGTTGTCTTTTGGGCTGCATGCTGGTAGACGAGGAGGCCCGCGCCAAAGCTTTCGGCTATGTGACGCGCGACTCTTTCACCGAACCGGCGCATCGGGAGATCTTTTCAGTCATCAGAGAAAAATTCGAGCATGAAGAAGGCGTGGACGTCATAATCGTCCACGCCGCGCTTGAAGGAAACGCCGCCTACAATTCCGCCGGCGGAGCGGCCTACCTGGCCGAGCTGGTGGAGATGGTGCCGACCAC
>JAFYHD010000037.1 GCA_017539325.1 bacterium
CAGGTTATGAGCCTGACGAGCTACCGGACTGCTCTACCCCGCGGCACTGTTATTCGAATTTGAAGATCAACTCGTTCGTTTTGCTAAGGCCGAAATTTTCCCTGGCGAACTTCTCGAGGTAAAATTTGTCATATTTAAGGAGGTGCAGTTCTTTTTTGAGCTGCTCGTTCTCTATTCTCAGTCTGGCGGCTTCCGCGGCTTTCTCCCGCTCCTTCTTTTCAAGCTCCCTCAGTTCAACGCTGGCGGGCTGGAAGGTTAGGATCGCGAAGATCGCAAGGATCGTCAGGACCAAAAGAATGATGATAAAACGCATAACCTCTTAAAATATGGTTTCAATATGCTATCAGATACGCCTCTCAAAGTCAAGACAGGGAAAGGCGGCCAGCGATCGCGTTGAGGAATTCCTCGGTGCCTAAGGCCTTCTTATTGTCAAGCGTGGAAACAAGATAGAGGTCCTTGGTCATCTCCCCTTCCTCTATGGTCCTAAGCGTAGCCGCTTCAAGCTTGTCGGCGAAGGAGACCAGTTCGGAATTCCCATCCAGCTCCCCTCTTTTCCTGAGCGCTCCGCTCCAGGCGAAGATCGTGGCGACGGAATTGGTGGAAGTTGATTCGCCCTTGAGATACTTGTAATAGTGGCGCTGGACCGTGCCGTGGGCCGCCTCGTATTCGTAGGCGCCGCTCGGCGATACGAGTACGGACGTCATCATGGCCAGGCTTCCGTAAGCCGTGGCGATGAGATCGGAGAAGACGTCGCCGTCGTAGTTCTTGCAGGCCCAGATGAAGCCGCCCTCGGACCTTATCGCGCGCGCGACCGCGTCGTCTATTAGGGTGTAGAAGAAGGTTATTCCGGCTTTCTCAAACTTTTCCTTGTAACTTTCCGCGAATATCTCGTTGAAGAGGTCCTTGAAGCGGTGGTCATATTTTTTCGAGATGGTGTCTTTGGCGGCGAACCAGAGGTCCTCTTTCTTATACAGTGCGAACTCGAAGCAAGTCTTGGCGAAATTGCTGATCGACGCGTCGGTGTTGTGAACGCCCTGGATGATGCCAGGCCCCTTGAAATCATGGATCAGCTGCCGTGTTTCAGTTCCGTCGGGAGCTGTCACGACGAGCTCCGCCTTCGAGCCGGCATTAACAACCATTTCGCTGTTCTTGTAGATGTCGCCATAGGCGTGGCGCGCGATGGTGATGGGCTTTTTCCAATTGGGAACGTAAGGGACGAGACCTTTGACAAGGATAGGCGTCCTGAAGACCGTGCCGTCCAAAATAGCCCTGATAGTGCCGTTCGGAGAAGGCCACATCTTGCTAAGCGAATATTCCTTCACGCGGTCAGCGTTTGGCGTTATGGTCGCGCATTTTACGGCCACGCCGTATTTCTTGTTGGCCTCCGCGGCGTCGATAGTGACCTGATCTTTGGTCTTTTCCCTGTTCTCGAGGCCTAAGTCGTAGTATTCGCTCTTAAGTTCGATATTGGGCAAAATGATGATGTCTTTGATGAGTTTCCAGATGATCCTGGTCATCTCGTCGCCGTCCATCTCGACCAAGGGCGTAGTCATTTTGATCTTCATACGTTCTCCTCACTTCAAAGAAAAGGCCGCTCGCACATGAGCGGCCTTTTCATTTCGAAACGGTTCCAAATTATTAGACGCCGCCGACGCCTTTCAACATGGCGGTCATCGGCAGGAACATCGCGATAACGATGGTACCGACGATCAAGGCCAGGAAGACGATCAGCAACGGCTCGATGATGGAGGACAAGCTATCGACCGCGGAGTCCACGTCGTCGTCGTAAGTGTCGGCGATACGCAGAAGCATCGGGGCCATCGTGCCGGTTTCTTCACCGACGCTTAACATACCTGTCACCATGCCGTCGAAGATGCCGGACTCAGCCAGAGGCTCGGTAACGGATCCGCCCTCTTTGATGGAGGCGTGCACCTTGTTGATGACTCTAGCGACGACCAGGTTGCCCACAGCGTCTTTAACGATGTCGAGAGCCTGCAGAATGGGCACGCCGGCGTTCAACAAAGTACCCAAGGTTCGGGTGAAGCGGGCGATGATGGACTTTCTGATCAGGGTGCCGAAGACGGGCGCCGAAATAAGGAATTTGTCGATCATGTAAGCGCCGCCTTTGGAACGCTTGAAGGCCTTCCAGAGCGTCACGATGACGAAGATCACAGCCGCGACGATGACGAGCTTGATGGGGCTCTTGAAGATGTTGACCAAACCGTGGGAGAGGTCGATAAGAGTCTGGGTGATCCAAGGCATCTTGTTGCCCTGCTGTTCGAACATGCCCTGGAATTTAGGAATGACGAAGACCAGCAAGAGCACGCAGACCAACATAGCGATGGTCAAAATGACGATAGGATAGGTCATGGCGCCTTTCACGCGCTTTTTCAGTTTCTCACTCTTTTCGCTGAAGTCCGCCAGACGGTTAAGTACGGTCTCGATAACGCCGCCGGCCTCACCGGCGCGCACCATATTGACGAAAAGGGCGTCGAAAACTTTCGGGAACTTGGAAAGGGAGTCCGAGAAGGTCTTGCCGCTTTCCACGCCGGCCACGACTTCCTTCAGAACGGAGCCCAGCTGGGTTCCGGGGGGCTGCTGCTGCTGGAGCAATCTGATACTTCTGACCAGGGGCAGGCCCGCGTCGAGAAGCGTAGCCAGCTGACGCGTGAACAACGCGATGTCAGCAACAGTGGCCTTTTTCTGACCGCCGATTCGGATGTCGCCGAATTTGCTTTTCTTTTTTGGAGCAGTGCTCATGATTTCCTCCGATTTATGAAATCAATATTAATTGTAATTTTTCTTATTAACCGTGGGCGATGGTGCTGCGGCAGACTTCGGAAATGGTCGTGATGCCGCGTTTGATCTTAAGAATGCCGTCCTCGCGCAGAGATCTCATGCCGTGCTCGCGGCCCTTGTCTCTAAGAGCGGTCGCGGGCGCGCGGTCGTTGATCATGTCGCGCAGTTCGTCGTTGATCTCGAGCATCTCGTAGATGCCGGTGCGGCCGCGGTAGCCCGAGTTGTTGCAGTGCGGGCAGCCGGTGCCGCGGTAGAACTTGACGTCGCCGTAGGCGTCCGGATGCTGCGGGTCGAGCCTCTTCAGCTCTTCCGGAGTCGGCTGATACTCTTCTTTGCAGAACGGGCAGATCTTCCTGATAAGACGCTGGGCCACGACGCACTGGAGGGTGGAGCCGATAAGGAAGGGCTCGGTGCCCATATCGATAAGACGCGTGATGGTCGTCGGCGCGTCATTCGTGTGCAGCGTGGAAAGCACCAAGTGGCCGGTCAGCGAGGCCTGAATAGCGATCTGGGTCGTTTCCAAGTCACGGATCTCCCCTACCATGATTCGGTCAGGGTCCTGACGCAGTATGGAACGAAGGGATCTGGCGTAAGTAAGACCGACCGCTTCGTTGATCGGCACCTGGACTACGCCTTCCACGTCGTATTCCACCGGGTCTTCCGTGGTAATGACTTTCGATTCGATGTCGTTGATCCTGGCTAAGCAAGCGTAAAGCGTCGTGGTCTTGCCGCAGCCGGTAGGCCCGGTCACCAAAACGATGCCGTTCGGCCTCAAAATGATCTCGGTCAGTTTTTCCCTGACGTCGTCTTCCAAGCCGAGGTTGCGCAGATCGAGCTTGACCGCTTCACGGTCGAGGATTCGCACCACCACCGATTCGCCGAACATGGTCGGCAGCGTGGAGACGCGCAGGTCGATCTGGCGGCCGGCGATGCGAGCCGTGATACGTCCGTCCTGAGGGAGACGTCTTTCAGCGATCTTAAGACCTGCCATAACTTTGATACGGGAAGCGAGAGCCGGGGCCAGGGATTTCGGCGGCGGGACCAGTTCGTAAAGCGAGCCGTCCACACGGTAGCGGATCTTGAAGACGTCTTCGAAAGGTTCGAAGTGCACGTCGGAAGCGCCGTCTTTCACAGCCTGGACCAGAATGAGCTCAAGCAGCTTGACGACAGGGCCGCTCTGGGCCTGCGCGGAGTTTTCGTCATCCGCCAGCTCTTCCGGACGAAGAGCCGCCAAGTCGTTGATCAGTTCGTCCAGCGATTCGGCTTTCTTTCTATAGTATCCTTCCAGGACCGCTTCGATCTGGTCGTCGGTCGTCAGAGCGGGAGTGACGTCGACGCCCAAGTTGTAGCGGATAGTATCGACCGCGGAAAGGTTCTCAAGGTCGGCCATAGCGACAGAGACGGCGCCGTTTTCCTCGCGTTTGAAAGGAATGGCGCGGTAAAGTTCCGCCGAAGAAGGCGTGATAAGATCGAGAACATCCTCGGGAATGTGCTTGTAATCAAGGGTGACGAACGGCATGCCGTAAGCCATGCTGACCGCTTCGTGGATCTGCTCGGCCGTCGCGATGTTCTTCTGGGCCAGTACGACTTCAATAGGAACGCCGTTGGCCTGGGCTTCCTGCACCGCCTCGTTGATCTGTTCCTGGGTCGCGGTGCCGGAATCAATCAGAGCTTGACCTAAAGTTTCAATATCAAATGCCATATATTGTTCTCCTGATTAGGCCTCGTCGACCGCGGTTATACGCAAGACTTCCTCAAGCGTGGTGATACCGCGCTCGGCCTTCTTAAGACCGTCCTCACGCAGCGTGGCCATACCGTTCTTACGAGCTTCGGCGCGAATTTCGTTCGCCGGCACGCACTCGTAAACGAGTCTGCGGATGGCGTCGTTAACGACCATGATCTCGAAAAGACCTTTACGTCCTTTGTAGCCGGTGCCGTTGCAGACTTCACAGCCGGCGCCGTGGATCCACTTGTGACTCTTGATGTACTCGTCGGAGAGGTGCATCACTTTGCAGACCTGGGGATCGGGCACGTATTCGCAGGCGCAGTTCTTGCAGACGGTACGCGCGAGACGCTGGGCCATGACGCCGATGACGGACGTGGCCACAAGGAAGGGTTTCACGCCCATATCGATCAGACGGGTAATGGCGGAAGGAGCGTCGTTCGTGTGCAGCGTTGAGAATACCAGGTGTCCTGTCAGGGACGCCTGCGTCGCGATCTCAGCCGTCACTCTGTCTCGAATCTCGCCGACCATGATGATGTTCGGGGCCTGACGCAGAATGGAACGGAGAGCGTGGCTGAACGTGAAGTTGATCTCGTCGTTCACCTGGACCTGGTTAATGCCGCCCAGCATGTATTCGACAGGGTCTTCCACGGTGATCAGCTTGACGTCCGGTTTGTTAAGGAAGTTCAAGCAGCCGTAAAGCGTCGTGGTCTTGCCGGAACCTGTCGGGCCCGTCACCAGCAACACGCCGTTAGGCATGGAGATCAGATGACGGAAGGTGTTCTCGTCCTCATCAAGGAAGCCCAGTTCACTTAGACCGAGCATCAGGGACGATTTATCCAGAATACGCATGACCACGGATTCGCCGTGCGTGCCGGGGAGGTTCGAGACGCGCAGGTCAAGCACCACCTTGTCGACTTTGAATTTAATACGGCCGTCCTGAGGGATCCTGCGCTCAGCCATGTTCATGCCGGACATAATTTTCAAACGCGACATGATGGGGCCCTGCAGTCTCTTCGGAGGCGACTCCATCTCTTTCAAAACGCCGTCGATGCGGTAGCGGATACGAATGCGTTTCTCAAGAGGCTCAATGTGAATATCGGAAGCGCGCATGCGGTAGGCCTGGGTAATGATAGCGGAGACGAAACGAATGATCGGGGCTTCGTCCTCGCCCTCGCCGCCTGAGATGTTGCCTATTCCTTTCAGCGCCTCGCTGTAATCCCCTTCTTCCGCTTCACTGACAGCCGTTTCAAACTGCTGTCCGCGGTAGTAAAGGTCTATGGCATTCTGGATGTCGATGGGGCCGGCAATGGCGGTCTCGACGGAAATGCCCTGAGTCTGGGGATTCTTGTTTAGTTCAACGGTCAGGTTATCTACTACGTCCACATCCATCGGGTTCACCATGCCGACCGTCAGCGTGTTCGCTTCCAGTTTGAAGGGCATGAGATGGTTCTTTCTGACGAATTCGCCGGGGACGCACTGGATTACTTCGGGGGGGATAGTGTTGTCGGAGAGTGTCACGGAAGGAACCGAGAGATAGTCGACCAAAAAGGCGACCAGCTCCTCTTCCTTGATGACGCCGTCGAGGCACAGAAGCTCAAGCATTGTGTTGGCCCTGACGCCGAGGTTGTCGCGACACTTTTCAATATTCTCCTGTGTGATCTTGCCTTGTTCAAGCAAAATATCCAGAATAAGATCTTCAGATGCCATAGTTTTTCTTGTTATTTTTAAGAGTTAGGCCCCAGGCGGTAAACCGCCGGGGGCCCAAAAGTACGCCTAGTTGGCGCGACGCTTTTCAGAGATCTTGGCGGCTTTGCCGATGCGGCCGCGGAGATAGTACAGCCTCGCGCGGCGGACAGCGCCTTCTCTCACGACCTCAACGCTCACCACGTTCGGGGAGTTGACGGGATAGACGCGCTCAACGCCGACGCCGAAGGAGATCTTGCGGACCGTGAAGGTCTCGCCCGCGCCGCCGCCCTGACGGGCAATAACGACGCCCTGGAAGACCTGGATGCGCTCTTTGTCGCCTTCACGGATCTTCTGGTTCACCTTGACGGTGTCGCCAACGCGGAAAGGCACTAGGGCTTCCGCTCTTTTCTGGCCTTGGATTTTTTCGATCAATTTGCTCATAGTATTTTTGATTTTTGTTGATTTTTCTTGATTATTCTTCTTTTTGCACTTTCTCCAAAAGTTCGGGGCGCCGCAGCTTCGTTAGTTCAAGCTGCTTCTCCCTTCTCCATTTGGCGATGAGCTGATGGTTCCCGCTCAGAAGAACGTCCGGCACTCTCATACCCCGGTATTCCTCGGGACGGGTGTACTGGGGATATTCGAGAAGCCCGTCACAGAACGAATCGTTCTCGGCGCTGTCTTCGTTTCCCAGCGTTCCCGGTATGAGCCTCGTCACGGTGTCTATAAGAACCATGGCGGCGACCGAACCGTTGCTTATGACGTAATCCCCTATCGAGATCTCCTCGTCCATTATATCGCGCACTCTCTGGTCGACTCCTTCATAATGTCCGCAGAGGATCATTATGTGGTCGCGCTTCGAAAGTTCGCAGGCGACGCCGTAGCTTAACGGCCTGCCGCTGGGAGTAAGAAAGATCTTGTAAGCGTCCCAGAGCTCAAGGTCGTCCATGGCCTCGAAGATCGGCGCGGGCCCGATAAGCATTCCGGGGCCGCCGCCGTAGGGGGAATCGTCAACTGTGCGATGCCGGTCGTGAGTGTATTCGCGAAAGTCGTGAAGCTTCACCTCCAGCAGCCCGCTTTCACCCGCCCTTCTCGCGATATTCTCTTTCAAATACGCTTCAAGGGAGCCGGGGAAAAGGGTCAGCACATCGATTTTCATGTGAAAGAGCAAAAAAGCAAACCGCTTTTATTCCTGAGCTTCTTTGGCTTTCTTGGTAGCCTTGCTCGGGAAAACGACACCTTTGGACTTCAAAAGCGAAATGGCTTTCGGAGTCACCTGGGCGCCGACGTTCACCCAATACTGGGCGCGTTCGACGTTCAGCTGGACTTTCTCATCGCCCTCTTTCCTCGGGTCGTAGGAACCCAGAGTTTCGAGGAAGCGGCCGTCGCGCGGAGAACGTTCGTCAGCGGCGACGATGCGGAAAGTGGCCAGATTGGTGGTACCTGTTCTTCTAAGTCTGATTTTAGTAGCCATATATTTTTCCTCTTATTCGCTCAAAGCTTTTTGAGATTCTCAGCGCAGCGCTTCACGCCGTCGGCGGGTTCTTCGCTGCCCTTGTAGTAAACGCTGATGAAGCCTTCGAAGGAAAGCTGACGAAGCAGCGCGATGACATCGGCGAACGGGACCTTGCCCTCGCCGGCCGCGCAGAACTCAAGCTGTCCGCCTTCGGCTTCCTTAACGTCGGTCGCCAAAACTTCGGCGACATACTGGCTCAGAGCCTTCAGAGCTTCCACGGGGCACTCGCCGCCCATGGCGATCTGTCCCAGGTCCAAACTGAGTTTGAAGTTCGGGGAGGCGACTTCCTCGCAGACGGCCTTAAGATTGGCGATGCCGTTCAGGGTAGGATTGTCGTTGGCAAGGCAGAGCGTCACGTGCTTCATTTCCGCCAGATCCAGGCAGTCCTTGATCGTCTTGACCAGAACGTCCTTCTTTTCGGCGAAGGCGGCGCCTTCCTCCGTCAAGCAGCCGTAAAGCGTAACGTAGCTGACGTTCGTGACGGCGGCGAGAAGGATGGCTTCCCTAACTTTGTTCATCATGCGCCAGCGGAGCGTGTCGTCGGAGAGACCGAGGTCGAAGCTTACGCCATAGGCGAAGTAACGCTGCTTTTTCTCGCGCATCCTGACCAGGTTGACTTTGATATCATCGCTGATATCCTTGCGCCAAACCTCTTTCTTGTTGATGATTTCCAGGCCTTCGAAGCCCAGATTCGCGGCTGATTCAATGATCTTCACCAAATTGGTACGGCCGCCTTGAATAGCCGTGTCGAAACTTGCGGTGGTTAATCCTAGTTTCATTGTTCCTCATTAGATTATCCGGTTGGATCGCGTCTTTCCCAAACTGAAGGAAACCCGTGTGCTGACTCGCGCCGCCGGAGATATTTTTCCACGGTATAAAACTTATTAGAAATGATATAAAAAACGGCCCGAAAAGTCAAACCGCAAGGCCTATAAAGCCTTGCCTATGGCGTTTGCGGAAAAAATCAATCCGCGGAATCTGTTTTTTGAGATCGATCCGCGGAAAAATAGGCGAAATAATCGACGCAGAACAAAGCGAAGATGATCGCGAAAGGACCTATGGGATAATACCTTTCCGGGAGCCTTAGTATGACCGCGGGAAAAACGCCGGAGGCGATGAAAGTCCACAAATTCACGGCCCACAGAGGGAATCCGCCGCGCATCAGGCGATGGGAATAGTGATCCTGTCCGCCGATGGTCGGGTTCTGTCCCCTCCAAATCCTCAGAAACATCACGGCGCAGGTGTCGTACAAGGGGAAGGCCAGAAGAGTGACAACAAAGCACATTCCGACCGAAAAATCGCAGGAATCCTTAGTTATATCAAAAATTGCCGAAAGGGCCAGAGCCGGAGCGCAAGAGCCCAAAAAAAGGCTGCCGGCGTCGCCCAGATAAAGCACCGGCTTTACCGGGAAATTCCAAACCAGGAAACCAAGGACCGCTGAGGCCAAGACAAGCCCGGCGTAACTCCACAAGCCCGGCTCTTTCGACATGAAAAACAGGGCGAAAGCCAAACCCAGCACAGCCGAGGCGCAATGTCCGTCGGCATTGTCGAGAAAATTGTAGGAGTTGCTGAAAAAGAAAAGTACACCAATGATAAAAAAAGGCCAAATATCTGACCCAGGAAAAAGATAAAAGAGGGCTATGATCTGAACTGCGGCGACGATGGCAAAGCCTATAAGTTTCGGGACTGGTCTGAAGTGGAAGATATCGTCCAGGATCCCGAGCAAAAAATAAGGAAAGGAGGCCCCGAACAGAAAAACAACTCCTATCAAAAAGGAAAAGCCGTCTAATTTATGAAAATTATTGATTCCAAAAACTAAAAGCCCTACGAAAAAACCAAAAAAGATCCCTACTCCGCCTGTCAAAGGCATCTTTCCGCCCGTGCGGGTCGGCGCGGCCTTACCTATGATATCTACGACTAGCGCCAGCAATATTGAAAAGAAGGCGCTAACGCAAAAGGCCGTCACTAAGGACGGCCAGATTTGGAAAAGAATTTTGTTCATGCGAAGGCTTTCGCGGCTTTTTCCTCGAGGACTTTGGGAGGAAGGGAGCCGACGGAGATCTCTTTCAACTCCCCTCCTTTAAGAAATACCAAAGTCGGTATGCTCATGATCTCATAGCGTTCAGCAATCTCCGGGGCTTCGTCGACGTTCACCGTGCAGAACTTGATCTCAGGGTGTTCATTCGCGAAGGCTTCCACGATGGGCATGAAGGCCTTGCAGGGGCCGCACCAGGTGGCCCAGAAATCGATTATGACAGCACCCTCATAATTCAGGGCCTCAGCTTCGAAATTGTCGTTCGTAAGGGGTAATCCGCTCATTAGAATTCCTCCAGTTCTTCCACGCAGTGCTCGATGTCCGAGCCGGGGTTGCTCTTCAGAATATAGTGTCTAAGGCCGTTGGCGCTCTGATGGTCGACTTCGGGCGTGAAGACACCGTCGTGGTCTATGTCGTCGAAGAGCTCAGCTTCGATCTTGGCGGTGTAAACGTAGGAGTCGATGCAGATGAGGTTGGCGAAGCGGTTGTAGTTGCCAAGCTTCACGCCTTTGACTTTCAGGATGTCGCTGGGCGTCTTGTAGGGCTTGAGCGTCGGCTTGCCGTTCTCGTCAAGGCCTTCCGCGATGTTGTTGGCAAGGGTCGGCGTAATGCCGGGCAAAGCAGCAAGCAGCTCCTTACTGGCCGTGTTGAAGTTGATCCTGCCAATGACCGGAACGGGGCTTACCATAACGTAGTTGAACCAGGCATAGCCGGAACGGTAAGGCTGGTCGATGATGCCCTTGGCAGCCGCTTCCGCATAGGCTTTCGTAGTGTCGATTACATCGTGGGACGTCAGGCGCATCTTGATGTCGCCGTTGGCGGAGATGTGGTCAGGCGTGATCTTGCCGGCCAGGAAGCTGTCTTCCTTGTTGTATTTTTTGCGTTTGCAAAGATTGTCCCATTCGCCGTTAGTGTAGTTCCAGAGATCGACGTCAAGACTGGCGTTGTAGTTCTCTTCAAGAAATTCCGTCGTGGAGATGGCGTCGTTCAGGCCGTAAACGTAGAGGTTGTACGTGCCTTTAACAGGAATGGCGTCGTGCCAGACCCATTCGCCTTCCTGATTGGTTTTCCTTGTGTAGCACACGGGTGTCAGATACCCGGGGCCGACGGTGAATTCGTCGCCCTTGTTGGGCTTGTTCATGAGGCGTTGGGGAACAGATCTCGGGCTGTTTTTGTTATCCTCGGCGACAAGCTTCAAGCTGCTGGCCGTGTTGCCGTGAATGGCGAAGGTCTCGCCGCGCAGCGGCCCGGTAAGATAGCGGAGCGTGTGGCCTTTCCACTGGTCGACTTCCCATTTCGCGTCCTTGGCTGAGACAGAGGAAGCGTCATATCTTTCGACTTCAAATTTGCTGGGTTCCCAGCCTTTGATTTCGACGTTGCCGTCCACGGCGTTCAAACGCAGTGAGCCCGTGCAGAAGTAGTCGGCAAGGGACGCGACTTTCATCCTGCCGCTCGCTTCTCCGCCGGCGGAGCCGAGGTTCTCAAAGTCCCTGGCGGTCCTGACCATGCCCATTTCGGCAACGCTGCCGAAAGGTCCGTTCTTGATCCAGGTCGGACGACTCTTCTTGGCGCGCATGACGGTGTTGAGAGCGAGGTCCTCGGTTCCGCCGATCGTCGGGTTGGAGCGCTTGACCCATTTGTAGTGGGTCGGATCCTCTTTCTCAGTGCTGAAGCCTTTTTCCTTTACGTCCACTGAGCCGTATTCGACGGTACGGGCCGTGACCTGGTTGTACTCGTTCTTCAGAGTCAAAGAAACGATACCGCCGCGGGCCGGCAGGCCGAGGAACATAACTTCGCAGTTCTTGACGGGAGGCGTGTTGACGTTGTAACGGGCGTATTCGTTCCAGACTCTGATACGCTTGCCGCCTTCATCTTCCCACCAAAGCAAGGGGAAGATGCGGCCGTGCCAGGATCTCGGGTTGTTCTCTTCGCCTTTGTAGATGAGGCGGATGGATTCGCCCTGGAACAGCTTCTTGTCGAGGACGGTCTGGCCGGAATCTATGTAGTAGTAATATTCCGTGTCGCCGTGCGTCACTTTCTTAAGTTTGAAAGAGATGCCCCAGTGCTTGGAGTCCATCTCGAAGACCGGGATCCTTTCGGTGGCGGCGGAACCCCAGAGGGTGTCAGCGTTGCCGTAGCGCATATCAAAAAGCTCGGCGTCGTTGACGAGATAGAAGTGGTTCCTCGGCATCACCGCGGGGTTGTCGTCCACGATACGTCCGCCGGCCTTGTTATCGTAGTAGGTCGTCCTTCTGATGTTGCCGATCTCGGTCGCCATGGTACCGGTGTTACAGACGACTTTCCAGTTAGCAAGGGAGACCGCCGTTTCGGAAGCGTTGTACATCTCGACGACTTCCGGAGCGATCAGTCGTATGTAGCCGAGGGACTGGTACTGCTTGGTGTTGTGATTGACTTTTTCAGACGACTTGACGATAACGTCCATCCAACCAGTGGCGTCGACTTTCTGAGGCTTGCCGTCCTTGTATTCCCAGGCTTTGTCGTCCTCAAGGATCGTGTGCTCGTTGCTGGCGTTGCCGGTGACTCCGAGCGTGCGGCAGTTGTAGCCTTTGAAGGAGTCGACGGGGTCGTTGGTGATCATGACCTTGTAATAGCGTCCGGCGCCGTCCGGTCTTCTGACGCAGTGGTACCAGTTGACTCTCGGGAGAATGGCGGAAATGCCCTGCGACCAGGCCAGGAAGCTTACAGCCAGGGACTGGCCGTTGGTGATGCCCTCGGCCTGGCAGATGGAGTTCAGAGATCTGCCGGAATCAACTTCCGAAGTGTTGAACTTTATGTTGCCGGTGCGGGAAGAGGAAGTGACTTTGAACTGGCCGAGCTGCTTGTTGCCGCGCCAAGCCCAGATGACAACATACATGTTCTTGAACATGTTGTCTTCGAACCTGACCGCGCCGCTGTCCGTTTTGCCGCGCTTATTCATCATGGTTATGAGCTTGGTGTAGGTGTCGCGGTAACTCTGGCTCGGGCTGCCGCCGCCCCAGGCGTCGCCGTCGCAGTTAAGAAAGCGCGGGTTGGCGGAGGACTGGGCTTCGCCGGGACCGTCAGGCAGACCGAAGGATCCGTTGCTGATGTTGATGTGTC
>JAFYHD010000038.1 GCA_017539325.1 bacterium
ATCGAACTGACGCTGGCCATCCAAAGCGGCTCCCCGGAAAAAGGCTACGTCATGTACGCCTCCGACTTCAACAGTCTCCAGAAGACCACCGAGTCCGGCTCAGTGGTGAAAGGAGAGCTTTCCGAGCAGGATAAGTGCTGGGTCAAATACACAGACCACAACCGCTGCGACGTGGTCGACGATCCCGCCGGAACCGATCGGAAAGTCATGAAGATCGTCAACGCCAACGACTGGTCCGCCGATTGCGGCTACGGGCTGAATCTCAACATCCCCGCCGAGACCGCTGCCGACTTCGACGTGGTCTGCTCCGCTGACATCTACATCCCCTCCACCTTTGTGAACCGTCCGGATGAGCAGCATCCCGATGCTTACTTCCTCCTCTCCCAGGACGACGCCCACCGCATGAATAACGTGACCTTCTATCTGGATGAAGTGAAAGCCAGCAAACCGGTCTCGATCAACCTCGACGACATCGAGAACACCGCCTGGTGGGATGAACACGCTGCTTCGGCCGTCCCGGTCGAAAGCGGAGCGTGGTTCGCTTTCTCCGAGCGCTTCAACTGCCAGCTCATCGACTACGAATACAAGACTCTGATTTCCGTTGTCTTCGGGGAAAACGAATACGAGATGGAAGACGCCGACAGCCGCATCAACTACCCGAACGGCATCGACGACGAGGTTTTGAACAATGAGGCCCTGAAGGCCTTCAAACTTTGGTGCGGCGTGGACAACGCCGGCATCTGCCTTGACAACTTCCAGATCCGCCTTGTTCCCAAGGGCGTGCCGGAGCCTGCTCTCCTGGGCTTCGCCGTCCTTCTGGCCCTGGCTTTCGCGAGAAAACAAAGCTAAGTTTTACCTAAAACAGATAATCCAACCTTTAACCCCACCAACAACAGGTTATATGAAAAAACTTCTTCTTTTAACGCTCGCCCTCGCGGCGACCTCTCTTCTGGCTGTCTCAACTCCGGAAGGTACCTCCTGGTCCGGTCTGGACGTCGACACCACTTCCCAAACCAGGACTCTCACACCCACCTATCCCATCCCTTACAGCACCGACTGGGCGAAAGGATCCTACGATAGGAAGATCACCGTCACGGCGAAGCAGGTCGACGACGCCAGCGTCGCTTTTCAGCTGGTGAACACCGCCAGCGAAGAGACGGGGACCTACGTTTGGAATTACAACAGCCTCTCCCCCGAGGAACTGCCCCGCACCGCCACCTACTCTCTGGAGTACACGATCAAAAGCGGCTCGACCACCGTCAAGTCCGGAACTTCGGAAGCAAGCTTCACCGTGCTTCCCGAACCCGGCGTTATGCTGCTCGCGTTTGTTCTCGGCCTCGGCCTTCTTGTGAAGAGATTTTAACCGGAAAGAAAAGGAAACAACCAATATGAAAAAAGCTTTATACATGTTTGCCCTGACCGCCGCGCTGGCCGGCCTGGCCCTGGCGGAAAACGCCGTCTCCGATCAAACTAGCGTTCAGCGCTGGCCCTGGGATGGCAAAGTTGACATCGACTACACCCTCACCTCGACTTCCGGCAAGACCACGCCGGTCTTCAGCGTGAAATTCTTCTGCAAACCTGAATCCGGCGAACCCTTCGAGCTCACCAATCTGGAAGGCGAAGGATTCACAGGCATCATCCTGGGCGACGGCGCCAAGCGCACCACCTGGGACGCCGCGGCGCAGCTTGGCACGGACGTTGACTCCAAAAATTACCAGATCGGCGTCTACGCCGAGGACGTCACGGACGAAGCCACCTACCTTACCCTGAACCTCTCCACTTACAAAATGACCTACGGCACCGCGGGCCCCAACACCGCCTCCGGCGCCAGCTCCAAATACGCCGAGCTCTGGTTCCGCAGAGTGGAAGCGGGAACCTTCGTTATGGGCTCCGCCTCCAACGAAACTGGCAGAACGGCCAACTATGAGGCCCAGCATACGGTGACCATCACCAAGACTTTCTACGTGGGTGTTTTCGAGCTGACCGAAGGCCAGTACGACAGAATCAACTCCAACACTGCCGGCACGAGCTGCATGCCGAAAGGCAATCTTTACTACTCCGATTTCCGCGGCTCCACCTACGGCGTCACCTGGCCCAACAAGACCGACCACCGCGTGGACAGCACCAGTTTCTTCGGCAAGCTGAGAGCCAAGACCGGCTACGCCCTGACATTCGATCTTCCCACCGAAGCGCAGTGGGAAATGGCCTGCCGCGACAAAGGCACCTCCGACCGCACCACCGACGGTTTCTGGGGCAGCAGCCGCTGGAACAACGGCGTGGCCTTCGACAGCAACTACAGCGGCGCCGGCGACGTGGCTTGGTATAAAGGAAACACCTCCGCCATGCAAGAAGTTGGCCTTAAGGGCGCCAGCTCTATCGGCACCTACGATATGCACGGCAACGCCCTGGAGTACACCCTGGACTGGTTCACTGAGAACATCACGTCCTATACTACCGACCCGGTGGGACCGACCTCCAGCGATTACCGCGTCCTGCGCAGCGGAAACTACGGCGGCCAGGGCTCCAATATCAGAGCCGCCAACCGCATCCGCTTCAGCCCGGCGAACCGCAACGCCGCCATTACCTGCCGCGTATTCCTGCTTCCCTAATATGAAAAACTGAGGTTAAGCCCGCCTTCAAGTGAAGGCGGGCTTTCCCTAAAACATTTTTCCCCAACCATGAAAAAACTGCTTTTCCTCTTTCTTATTCCCCTGGCCGTTCTGGCCGATCCGGGAAAGATAGAGCTGGCCAAGGCCACGCTGGACGCTTCGAAAGCCCGCCTTATGGACGTTGCCGCGCAAACGCCCTCGCCATCCGGCACCAGGCTATACCTAGCCCAGCCGGTTAAAAACTTTACCATAGAAGAGCGGAAAGCAGTGACTGATCTCGGCCTTTATTTCTACGGCCACGTTCCCCCCAACGCCTACATCCTGGAGGGAACGGAAAATCAGATCTCAGAAATCAAAGAAATTTTTGCCTTTCTCTATCTGGAAGAATTCCTGCCGGAATACAAGACGGTCTGCGAGCTTGATGCAATTGCTTCCGCCAATTATCAGCGCCGCGTGCTGGTGGCCGTAACCAGGAGCGAATTCCTTTCCTCCGTGGAAAAAGCTCTGGATAAGGAAGGCGTCAAATACGAAGTCGCCTCGGAAACTTTCTGCCCCTCCCTGATCGCCAGGCTGACAGCCGCGCAGATCGCGCGTCTCGCCAAGATGGGCGAAGTCGCCTCCATCGAAAACTATTCTGATCCCGTCGCCATGAACGACGTGGCAAGATCCGACTATTGCTGCAACCTGGAAGATCTCATAATGGACGGATACGACGGTTCCACGCAGACGGTCTGCCTGCACGACACCGGGCTTGACAACGGCGACGTGGACAACATCCATCCCGATTTTAAAGGAAAGCGCGTCAGCGGACGCGCCACCAGCGGAGTGGCCAACGAGCGCGGAGGCTACGACAAATGGTATGACAGCAGCGGGCACGGCACCCACGTGGCGGGCTCAATGTGCGGCAACGGATCCGCCAGCGGCGGCCAGTTCAAAGGCATGGCGCCCGCGGCTTCCATTTTCGTGCTGGCGGCCGGCGGCGCGGCCGGCATCTACGCCGGAACTGATTCGGACCTTGAAATTACCTACGAAGAAGGCGCCCGAATCATGAACAATAGCTGGGGCAGCAAGTCAGACAACGGAGCGTACAACAACATCAGCCGCACCTACGACACGCTCATCTGGAATCATCCGGATTACACCGTCTGCTTTGCCTCCGGCAACTGGAACACCAAGCTTGATCTTCCCACGGAGTGCACCCTCTCCAAGGGCGCCTGCTCCAAGAACGCCATTACGGTGGGAGCGTCCGAAAGCTACCGCCCGACGGAGTCAGCGGACGCCTCCCCAGACAACGGACGCTACCAGGGGCTGTTCTCGCTTTCCGGCCGCGGCCCCTGCTCCGACGGCCGCGTGAAACCGGATATCGTCGCCCCCGGCTCCTGCATCTACTCCTGCAACGCCAGCAGAGAGCACACAAGCGTCAGAAGTGAATATTACGTCTCCAAGACAGGCTGCAGCATGTCTTCCCCCATAGCCGCCGGCTGCGCTGCCGTCATAAGGGACTACCTGGTCAAAAACCGCGGAGTGGATTCCCCCAGCGCCTCGCTGGTCAAGGCCA
>JAFYHD010000039.1 GCA_017539325.1 bacterium
GGCCGGCGTCCCGATCAGTTCTTTCAAGGCTGACTCGATGTTCATGTGCACGTCTTCCTTTTTCGGATCGAACGTGAATTCGCCTTTCCCGATCTTCTCGCCAATCGTATCGAGGCCCTTGTCGATCGCCGCGAACTCTTCCTCGCTCAAAAGGCCGACGGCCCTCAGCATAGAAGCGTGCGCCTTCGAGCCAGCAATATCGAAATTAGCCAAAAGCTGGTCGTAAGAGACGGACTGCGTGAAAGCTTCCATCAAAGGATCGGCCGCGTCCTGGAACCGGCCGCCCCACAATTTCTCATTTTTCTTTTCGGACATAATGATAATCTCCCAAATAGCAATTATAGCAAATAGCAGAAGCAAAAAGACAGCGACAAAAACGCAAATATATGATAAAATGGCATATCCACTATATAATCAGAGTTAGTATGAAAAACTACCATAAACTCACAGGCATACTTTTCGCGCTGACTTTCACCACAGTCTGCGCTTTTGGCGGTGATGTCTCTTCTGATAGCGCAGCGTCTTCTGAATATCCAAAGGAACTTGCTTTTTGGGAAGACAAGATTTCGGAGATAGATATAGAGTGGCGTTTTGCAGATGGCACATTTTCGGTTTACTCAAAAGATCTTACCAATGAGCTGGTGAAAGCGGAGAAGCTTTTGGCGGATTTTGAAAAAGCGTTTCCCAAAGAAAGCAGAAGCGCGAAGGAAAAATGCGTTGAAGCAGGATTGATCTATCGTTTGGAGGGCCCGGAAAAGGTTATCGACGGTTTGCTTCTGGATCTTTCGACGGCAAAGACCGCGGAAGAGCGCCAAGCTTTTTACAATGCCATTAGTCATTTTCGTTATTTTTACAAATGCAAAGATGAGATCAAGAAAAAAGTTGTTAAGGCGCTGAATCAGGAGACCTGTCTTTCGGATCCGATAAAAACAAAGTGCTTAGAAGCAACGTTGGGTTTTTCCAATCGGGATCTTGACACTATGTTACTGTGGGAGCAGGCGCTTCGCGCGAAAGATCCCTGCACGGCCGTAGAGATCTGGCGAATTTTGGAGGAAAATCATTATTTGTGTCTTATTATGTTAAGACCGCATTTTATAGAAAAGGTCAAAGATAATATTCCAAAAATGACAAAGGAAGAAGCTGAGGCGTCTCGAAAATGCTTGGCCCTAAAGGATAATTATTTAAAATATCTTCGTGAGGAAGCGCCTTTTTCTGAAGAAGAGTTTTATAAGCGCTTAGCCGAGGCGGAATTGAACGCAGATAAAAAGAGCACACATGATCATATGATCATTATGAACATTATGGAATTTTTCGGAGAAAAAGCGAAGCCAATTGATTTTATTGAAAGGAAAAGCGCTGAATGGCGTGCGCTTGAAGAACAATTTGAGCATGATGACGAGGACGGTACGGTTTATCCGTGGAAATGTAAAGGCTTCTGGAAAACATATCGCAATGAAGCGTTTGCTTTCGGTTGTTTGGATAAATTTAAAGAAGATCTCCTCGTCTCCATAGAAAAGCATCCGGGTTTTTTTGAGCCGGTTGAAATTTACTGTGAAACCCTGGCGAGGGAAGGTAAGGCTGAGGAAGCAAAGGCGTTTTTACGCAAACATTTTCCCGAGGAAAGTCTCGTTCTTCGCCCCAATATTCTGCCAAGTTATGTAATGCTTTTCAGACTGCAGGGATGGGACATAAACGAAAAAGAACTTGTAAAAAAGATCTTCGATCTCTGGCTGCAAAAAGATCCAAACGGGCTGGCTGAAGACAATCAATATCTTTGGGAGCGTTTGTGGACAAGAGACTGCAGAGATATTAGAAAAAAAGTCAGGGAAGAATTGGCTGACCCTTCCAAAGCGTCGCCCGCTGTTTTGAAAAGGCTGAAAGAAATCACTGCGGAAGAAGATTATGTGAAAATCCTTGAAAAGATGCAACCTAACATCAAATCTTATGACCAAATAGTTTCAAATGAAGACTCAGAGAAAGGCGCTGATATTATCGGGCAAATAAAGGCGCACAGGGCGTATTACAGCAAAGAAAGCAAAGAAGAAACAATTAAACGATTTACTACACCTGAAATGAGAAACGGCGTTGAAACAAGGAAAATTAAGTTGCGAAATATCGAGCTGAAGAGAGAAAAAGATCCAATCTTAGACAAATCCCTGGGATCATCAGAGGATGAATACGATGTTTTCGATCCTTTGGATCCGTTAAACGTTTGCTTTGACCCTGACAAAGCTGGCTGGGATCTTAAAAAGGAATATTTGGAAAAGAAATATAAAGAATTGGAAGAGAAAAATTGAATTAGCTCCTACTCTCTTTCCTGCGCTTTCACTTTTTCCCAGTAGGCGTCGAGGGTGGAAAGATCCTGGTCGCGCATGACGAGGTGGTCTTCTTCCAGAAGTTTTTCCATCTTTTTGAAGCGCTCGGTGAATTTGCGGTTGGCTCTGCGAAGGGCCTGCTCGGCGCTTATGTCCATGAAGCGGGAAAGGTTGACCAGGGCGAAAAGAAGGTCGCCGAATTCTTCCTCCACGTGGCTTTGGTTGTTTTCGGCTCTGGCTTCTTTCAGTTCCCTGAACTCTTCCTCACATTTGGCGAAGACCGGTTCTATCTCGGTCCAGTCGAAGTTTTGTTTGGCGGCTTTGCGCTGGATCTCCGCGGCGGCGGCCAGGGCGGGAAGCGTGTTGGAAAGGCCGTCCAGGACGGATTTCCTTTCGGCGGCTTTTTCTTCTTTTTTGATGGCTTCCCAGTTTTTCATGACCTCTTCGGAATCCTTGACATGGAGGGTGCCGAAAACGTGGGGGTGGCGGCGGACGAGCTTGTCGCTCTCGGCGTTCAATACGTCGGCGGAGTCGAATTTGCCCTGCTCTTCGAAGAGCTGGGCCTGCATGAGGGCGTGAAGGATGACGTCGCCGGCTTCCTCGATAATGTCTTTCGTTTCGCCGGATTCTATGGCGTCGATTAGCTCGTGAGCCTCCTCGAGGAAGTTGGGGGCGAGGGAGTAGGAAGTCTGCTCTCTGTCCCAGGGACAGCCGTCCGGGGCTCTTAAGGCCGCTATCACGGCGCTTAATCTAAGGAAGGCTTTGGCTTTTTCTTCAGCGTTGTTTACGGGGCGTTTTTCTTTATCCGTCATGGTGTCACCAATCTTTTACTTGCTTTCTGATCTCTTTGACAAGCGTGTTTTTGACGTTGTCGAAAGTGAAGGTATCGTTCGTCAGGTCCCTTAAGTTCACCGGCCTTTTGCCGACGAGGCCGCAGAGGTTCATGTAGGAAAAGGGCTTGAGGTCGGCTTCCACGTTGAGGGCCAGGCCGTGGAAACTCACCCAGTTTTTGAAGGCCAATCCCATGGAGGTCAGTTTTCTTTCGCCGTGCCAGACCATGAGATGCTCTTCGCCCGTTTTGCTCTCCCATACGCCTGTCAGACCGTCTATGACGCAGGTCTTGGCCTGGAAAGTTTTGGCGGTCTCAATAACGCTTTGCTCCAAGAGGCGCAGGAAAGATTTGAGGTCTCTTCTGCCTTTGGGCAGAAAGAAGATGGGGTAGGCCACGAGCTGGCCGGGGCCGTGGTAGGTGATGTCGCCGCCTCTTTCAACATTGACGACTTCGATATTTTCTTTTTCCAGCTTTTCCTTGGGAACGAGAATATTGCTTATGTGTCCGGTCTTGCCTAAGGTGAAGACCTTGTGGTGTTCCGTTAGGATCAGGGTGTCGGGTATTTTGCCCGCGATCCTTTTTTGGAGGAGCTCAAGCTGCTTGGCGTGCGCGTTTTCGTATCTTGTCAGGCCGAGGTCAAGTACTTCAAATTCCATAGACGTTTTCCCGCCAGGCTTTGTCCGCTTCCGTTAGGGGCCTAACCACTCTGCAAGGGGAGCCGTAGGCCAGAACGTTAGGAGGAATGTCTTTCGTAACGAGGGAGCCCGCGCCGATCGTGGTGTTTTCGCCGATCGTGACGCCGGGGAGAACGATCACGCCCGCGCCGATCCAGACGTTTTTGCAGATGTGGATGGGGGCGTTTTTCTGAAGGAAAAGCTTCCTTCCCTCGGGGTCGAGGGGATGGGTGGCCGTGGCCAGAACGACGTTGGGCGCGATCATGACGTTGTCGTCGATGTAGATGTGGGTGTCGTCCGTCAGCGTCAGGTTGAAGTTGGCGTAGACGTTGTTGCCGAAATGGGTGTGGCAGCCCCAATTGGCGTGCAGAGGAGGCTCGACGTAGCAGTTTTCGCCCATTTCCGCCAGCAGCTCCCTAAGGCGCTGCTCCCTGAGCTTCGGCTCGTTAGGCTTGGTGGCGTTGAAGGCGTAGAGCCTTTCCAAACAAAGGGTTTGGACCTTCATAAGCTCCTCGTCGGAAGAGTTGTAATAAAGGCCCTTGTGCATAGCCTCGATAAGGGGCTTTAAAGTTTCGGAGATCTCTATGGGGTAACTCATGGAAAAAAGTATAGCAAAACCAAAATTTTTTGCGGCTTCGTATTGACTCAGAAAGCCCTTGCTTTCAAAGACCTGTTTTGGTAAAATCTCTAATTATTTCAAGAGTGAAAAAGGATATGTCTGAAGGCAAAGAGATCCGCATGAAAGGACTGGGAGTTTCCCCTGGCGTGGCCATCGGCCGCGCCATCGTGCACGTGCATGCCCAGAAGCAGGAAAGCGCCATGTCTTTGCGGACGCCCGCGGAGGAGGAAGCGCGCTTTCTGGAAGCGCTGAAGAATTCGAAAGTCCAGCTGGAGGATCTCAGGCAGAGACTGAACCAGGAAGGCAAGGTGAAAGAGGCCGCGATCTTCGAGGCGCACGCGCTTTTCCTTGACGACCCGGAAGTTTTGGGGCCGATAAAGAAGGCGATCGCCAAAGGCTATTCCGCGGAAGGCGCCCTCAACAACGTCATGAACCGCTGCCTGGCGGTCTTCGAGAAGATGGGAACGCCGGCGGCCGAAAGGCAGGCCGCGGATGTGAGAGACATAACCGCGAGGATCCTGAACAATTTGGGCGGCGGCCCGGCGGAAGTGACGGTCAAGGGCGGCATCGTGGTCGCCAGGGAACTCGCTCCTTCCGAGACCGCGGATCTTGAAAGGCAGGAAGTGTCGGCTCTGGTCACGGAATACGGCGGCGCGACTTCGCACACGGCCCTGATGGTCCAGGCGATGGGCCTGCCGGCCGTTTTGGGCGTAGCGAATCTTCTTACGCACATAGAGGACGGCGATCAGCTGATCGTGGACGGCACGAAGGGCGAGATAATCATAGACCCCGCTCCGGAAACGCTCTTAGTCTACAGCGAGATATTGGCGGAGCAGAGAAAGGAACGCACAGAACTGAAAGCGCTGCGCGGCGTCAAGGCGAAGACCATGGATGACCAGCCCGTGACGCTCCTGGGCAACATCGCCATCCCCGAAGAGACGAAAAGACATATCGACTACGGCGCGGAAGGGATAGGCCTCTACAGGACGGAATTCCTCTTCATGGGCAAAAGGGAACTGCCGAGCGAAGAGGAGCAGTACGAAGCTTACGCCAAGGCCGTTCTGGCGGCGGAAGGACGCCCGGTCGTCATAAGGACGCTGGATTTGGGCGGCGACAAGTTCGCGCTTTCCTTCGGCAAGATCAGGGAAAGCAATCCCTTCCTCGGCTGGCGCGCGATAAGGATATCCCTTGACAGGCCGGACCTGTTCCGCACGCAGCTCAGAGCCATCATAAGAGCGGCGAACCTGGGCGACGTCAGGGTCATGTTCCCGATGGTCGCGACCGTCGAGGAATTCCGGCACGCCAAGTCGCTCTTCTTGGAAGCCAAGAGAGAACTTGAGGAAAGAGGCGAGACCGTCAAGGAATACATCCCCTGCGGCATGATGGTCGAGATCCCGGCGGCCGCCGTGATGGCCGACCACTTCGCCCGCCAGGTCGATTTCTTCTCGATCGGGACGAACGACCTTGTGCAGTACACCATGGCGGCCGACCGCGGCAACGCCAAAGTCGCGAAGCTTTACGACGCCCTGCACCCGGCGGTGCTGCGCCTCATCGCCATGACGGTCGCGGCGGCGCACAATGGGGAAAGGAAGATCGAGGTCTGCTGCTGCGGCGCGGCGGCGGGCAAACCGGAAAGCGGGCTGCTTTACCTCGGCTTGGGAGTCGATTCGCTCTCCATGCCGGCGGAAGCCCAGTCCGTTCTGAAGAGAGCGCTTTTGAAAACTAAACTCAGCGATTGCCAAACCGCGGGCCGAAAGATCCTGGAGGCCCGGGATTTTGACACATACAAGGAACTGCGCGCCGAATGGCTGGCGCGCTTCAAATAAGAGAGAGCGAAATGAAAGAGATCCCGAATTACGATCCGGCAAGCATAGAGCCGAAGTGGCAGAAAGTGTGGGAAGAGGAAAAACCCTACGCGGCCGTTGACTGTGACAAGACGAGAGAGCCCGTTTAC
This sequence comes from bacterium, assembly GCA_017539325.1. Classification (GTDB taxonomy): domain Bacteria; phylum Auribacterota; class UBA3054; order UBA3054; family UBA3054; genus UBA3054. The sequence continues at coordinate 6,395 of JAFYHD010000039.1, forward strand.
GTTTTGGACATGTTCCCGTATCCTTCCGGCGCCGGACTGCACGTCGGACACCCCGAGGGCTACACCGCGACCGACATTTACAGCCGCTTCAAACGCATGCAGGGCTTCAACGTGCTGCACCCCATGGGCTGGGACGCCTTCGGACTGCCGGCGGAGAACTACGCCATCAAAACGGGCACGCACCCGAGGCAGTGCACGGACAAGAACATCCACCGCTTCAGGGAGCAGATCAAAGCCTTGGGCTTCTCCTACGACTGGGACAGGGAGATAGACACCACCGACCCCAATTACTACAAGTGGACGCAGTGGATCTTTTTGCAGCTTTACAAAATGGGCCTGGCCTACGAGGCCGAGAAGGCCGTCAACTGGTGCCCCGAGCTGAAGGCCGTGCTGGCCAACGAGGAAGTCGTGAACGGCAAGTCCGAAGTGGGCGGCTTCCCGGTCGTCAAGATGCCCATGAAGCAGTGGAACCTTAAGATCACGGCTTACGCGGAAAGACTTTTGGAAGACCTCGACCTGGTCGACTGGCCGGAGCCGGTCAAGATGATGCAGAGAAACTGGATCGGCAAGTCCGAGGGCGCCTACGTCGATTTCACGACTGAAAGCGGCGAAAAGATCAGAGTCTACATTACGCGCCCCGACACTCTCTTCGGCTGCACGTACATGGTCCTCGCTCCCGAGCATCCTCTGGTCGAGAAGATCACCACCCCCGAGCAGAAGGCCGCCGTCAAAGCTTACCGCGAGGAAGCGGCCCTGAAGTCCGACCTCGACAGGACCGACCTGGCCAAGGACAAGACCGGCGTCTTCACCGGCGCCTACGCCATCAATCCCGTCAACGGCAAGAAGGTCCCTATCTGGATCTCCGACTACGTTCTCATCACCTACGGCACGGGCGCCATCATGGCCGTGCCGGCGCATGACCAGCGCGACTACGACTTCGCGAAGAAGTTCGGTCTTCCCATCATCCAGGTCATCGCGGGCGGCTCCATCGAAGAAGCGGCCTGGGAAGGCGACGGCGAACTCATCAATAGTGAATTCCTGAACGGACTGCATGTCAAGGAATCCAAGGCGAAGATGACGGAATGGCTGACCGCGCAGGGCAAAGGCGAGAAAGCCATCAACTACCGTCTGCGCGACTGGGTCTTCTCCCGCCAGCGCTACTGGGGCGAACCCATACCCATCGTGCACTGCCCGGACTGCGGCATCGTGCCGCTGGATGAAAAAGATCTGCCGCTGCGCCTGCCCGACGTCAAGAAATACGAACCGTCCGGCACGGGCGAATCGCCCCTGGCCGGCATAGAGGATTGGCTCTACACGCCCTGCCCGAAGTGCGGGAAGACGGCGCGCCGCGAAACGAACACCATGCCGCAGTGGGCCGGCTCGAGCTGGTACTACCTACGCTACTGCGATCCTAAGAACAGCGAGAAATTGATTGATCCTGAAAAGGAAAAATACTGGCTGCCCGTTTCGCTCTACGTCGGCGGGACCGAGCACGCGGTGCTGCACCTCCTTTACGCCCGCTTCTGGCACAAGGTCCTCTACGATCTGGGCGTGGTCACGACCAAGGAGCCCTTCATGAAGCTATTGAACCAGGGCATGATCTTAGGCGAAGACGGCGAGAAGATGAGCAAATCGAGAGGCAACGTCATCAACCCCGACGACGTTATCGCGAAAGTCGGCGCCGACTCTCTCCGGCTGTACGAAATGTTCATGGGACCCCTGGACCAGATGAAGCCTTGGAACACCAAGGGCATCGAAGGCGTCTCCCGCTTCCTGCAGAGAGCCTGGAGGCTTATACTGAGCGACAGAGTGCCGCAGGACCCCGAGACCGAGATCAGGCGTCATAAGATGATCCGCAAGGTCGGCGAAGACATCCAGAACTTCCGCTTCAACACGGCCATCTCCGCCATGATGATCTTCGTGAACGAGTCCCAGAAGGGACTTTCCGAAGAGGACGCGAAAGCTCTGATCCTCTGCCTGGCGCCCTTCGCGCCGCACATCGCGGAAGAGCTCTGGAGCCTGACGGGCGGAGAAGGATTGGTCTGCAAGCAGTCCTGGCCGAGCTATGATCCCGGGAAGACCGTGGACGCTAGCATCGAGCTTGTCGTGCAGATCAACGGCAAAGTGAGAGCCAAGATCCAGGTCCCGGCGGACGTGGACAAGGAAAAGGCCCTTGAGGCCGCCAAGGAAAACGAGTTCGCGAAAAAATGGCTGGAAGGCAAAGAGATCGTGAAAGAGATCTTCGTTCCCGGCAAACTTTTGAACATCGTGGTGAAAGGATAATGGAAATAAAAAGTTTTTCTGACCTCGACATAGTGATCGAGCGGAGCGGCAAACGCTCCCCCGACACAAAGCGGGAAACAAAGATAACGGCGCCGTACCTGAACCGCGTGCCCGGCAGCGTTCTCATCGAAATGGGCGACACGAAAGTTTTGTGCGTCGCGACCTGCGAGGAGAAGCTTCCCCGCTGGCTGATGGCTCCCGGCGTGGAGCGCCACGGCTGGCTGACGGCGGAGTACGATCTTCTGCCCTTCGCCGGCGGCGAAAGGAAAGCCAGCGAGATCTCCCAGGGGAAAATAAGCGGCAGGACGCACGAGATCCAGCGCCTCGTCGGACGCTCTTTGAGAGCGGCCGTCGACCTTGAGGCGCTGGGCGAAAGGACGATCTGGATCGACTGCACGGTCCTGCAGGCCGACGGCGGCACGAGGACGGCTTCCGTAACGGGAGGCTTCGTGGCGCTCGCGTTGCTCGTAAAGGACCTCCTGCAGAAAAAAGTTTTGAAGAAGTCTCCTCTTGTGAGGACCATTTCCGCCATCTCGGTCGGAAGAGTCGACGGCCGGACCTTGCTGGACCTCGACTATTCGGAGGATTCCAGGGCGGAAGTGGACTGCAACCTCGTCATGACGGGAGAAGGGGAATTCATCGAGATCCAGGGCACGGCGGAAGGCAAGCCCTTCCCCCAGGACGTTCTCAACGAGTTCCTCAGTTTGGGCAAGAAAGGCTGCGCTGAACTGATGGAACTGCAGAAACCGTATTTGGAAGGCGCGTTTTAATTTAAGGACGACATGAAGCAGGAATATTTCGAGAGGAAAGGAAAAGAGCTCTACTGCGAGGGAGTGAGTGTCAAGGAAGCGGCCCGTGAATTCGGGACGCCGCTCTACCTTTACAGCGCTTCGCACATAAAAGAGCGCTACAACAATTTCGCGGA
>JAFYHD010000040.1 GCA_017539325.1 bacterium
CCAACGTCATCGCCGGTTACGACAGCACGCTGCCTGTCACGATGGAGCAGATGCTCTGGCATACGCAGATGACCGTGCGCGGCGCCAAGGGTCTTCCCGTTGTCGCCGACATGCCTTTTTTGTCCTACGAAGTCAGCGTCGAGCAGGCTGTCGTGAACGCCGGCCGCTTCATCAAGGAAGCCGGCGCCGCGGCGGTGAAGCTTGAAGGCGGAACGGCGGCCGAGCCTGTCATCAGAGCTTTAGTGAACGCCCACATCCCGGTCTGCGGACACGTAGGCCTTCAGCCCCAGTCCGTTCTGACGCTGGGCGGCTATTCCGTCCAGGGCAAAAGCAAAGACGACGCGGAAAGGATCAAAAGGGACGCCCTGGCCGTTCAGGAAGCAGGCGCTTTCGCGGTCGTTCTTGAGATGATCCCCTCCAAGCTCGCGGCCGAGATAACGGACATGCTCAGCATTCCGACCATCGGCATCGGCGCGGGGCCGCATTGCTCCGGCCAGGTCCTGGTCACCCATGATCTTCTCGGTTTCAGCGAAAAGAAGCTAAAGATCGCCAAACGTTACGCTGAAATGCGCGAGGTCGCTCTAACAGCCCTCAAGAGATATGTCAGAGATGTGAAGAAGGGGGCGACGCCTTCCGAGGAGAATTCTTTCTAATGAAAAAACTGGTCCTTATTTTAATCATAATCATAAGCGGCGTGTCTTTCATGCTCGTCTCGGCCTGCCGGGACTCCGCCTCCAGCCTTAAGAGCTCCCTGGACGAAGCCCAGAGGGCCATCAACCTCGGCGATTACGGCAGGGCTCAGCAGATCTATTACGAACTGAAGCAGAAGTTCCCCGAAGAGCAGAAGATCCGCTTAGGCTTGGGCTACTGCTACCTCAAGCAGAACCACGACGAGTACGCGGGCGGAGAGTTCTCCAAAGTCCTAGCTCTCAGCCAGCAGACCAACGGATACGCCTGGCTCGGCCTTGGCGCCTATTACCAGCGCTTGAGGAAAGCCGAGGAGGCGAGGATCTGCTATGAAAACGCCGTCTTCTGCATGCCGGACAGCAAAGAGGCGCTCTGCGACCTTGGCAACGCTTATTTCAAGGCGGGCAATTACGAGAAGGCCGCGGACACTTACATCAAGGCCATCAAAGCCGGCGACACCAGGGGCGAATTGTACGCCGTCATCGGCAACTGCTACAAGCGCGCCAAGAACTGGCGCGAAGCCGTGCGCTATCTTGAGAAAGCCGGCGCCGAGCTTCCGAAGAACAAGAAGATCCCGCTGCAGCTCGCCTACATTTACCGCGAGAATTTCGACGACCCCGTGAAGGCGGCCGACAGTTTCAGAAAATACGCCGAACTCGATCCCCAGGGCGCCAGGGCGCTCTATACGACTTTCAGGCTGCCTGAAAAGAACGTGGAGGAAGAGGAGCCCGAGAAGAAGGAAGGCGCCGCTTCCGTGACGATAGTCGACAAGCCCGATCCGCCCCCGGAAGAAGTCGATCCCAAGGCCAAGGCCAAGGCTGACGCCGACACCTTCGAGCACGACGGCAGGCTCTGCCGCCTCGAGGGCAAGATGAAGGAAGCCATCAAAAATTACGAGAAAGCTTTGAAAGCCGACTCCTCCAGAGGATACCTCTACGGCGAGATCGGCGACATCTACGCCACCGAATTCCAGGACACCGAGCTCCTGAACGCTCTCAGAAGCTATCAGTCTTACGCCAACTGGTGCCAGAAAGACAGCGACGCATTCATCGCTGCCAACCAGAAAGTCAAGGAGATCCAGGCCCGCTACAACGAGGCCGAGACTCAGCTGAGGCAGATGCGCGAAAAAGAGGAAGAGGCGAAGCTCGTGGCCCAGAAAGAGGAAGAGGAAAGGAAGAAAGCCCTCGAGAAAGACGTTGAGCAGAAGCTTTCCAAAGTCAAATCCTACGATCAGCTTCTGGCCGAAGGCACGCGCTACATGAACCAGAACAAGTACGAGGAAGCCCGCGACGTTCTGCAGAAAGCGGTCGCGATGAACGAGGACGACTACAGGGCCTACTACCAGCTCGGTCTTAACGCCTTCACCCAGATCAGGGGCGGCGGCGACGAAAAGATCAACAAAGCCAGGTGCGAAGAGGCCGTGCAATATTTCGACGTGGTGACGGAAAAGAAGAGCTCGTACCCGAACAGCTACGCTCTTAGGGGCGTGGCCTACGAGATGCTCGGCAACGAGGCCAAGGCCCTGGAGAATTTCTCCTACTACCTGGAGCTCGTCGACGAAAACGATAACTCAACCCTCACGAAGCAAGTTACCGCCCGCTACCAGAGACTGGCGGGAGCTCGTTAAGCAAAAAGAGGAACAAATATGCAAAAGAACATCTTACTTCTGTTAGCGCTTCTTTTAGGGCTTACCGCCTGTTTCAAAAAAGAGCTTCCCGAGACCGACAAGGCCATGAACGAAGGCGACCTTCTTTTGTCCACCCAGCGCGACTACCAGGGCGCCAGGGAGCATTACGCCAAGGCGATCGCCATCGACCCCACCTATGACAAAGCCTACCTTGCCATGGCCCAGGCTTACGAGGAAGAGGACGACTACAAGAACGCCGCCAAATGGTATGACAAGTTCGCGCAGGTGACGAAATCCGAGGATATGCGCCGCCAGGCCATCGCCTGGAAGCAGGACGCCGAGCACAACCAGGAGCTCTTCGCCAAGTCCCAGAAGAAAGAGAAAGACGAGAAATCACCCGCCAAGAACGTCGAAGAGACCATAAAAGAAGAGCGCGAGAAAGCCGTAGCCGCCGCGGTCGCGGAAGCCAACGAGAAGAACGCCAAGCTCCTCGATGAAAGCAAAGAGGAAGCCAAGAAGCTCAAACGCGAGATAGGCGAACTGAAAGATCAGGTCTCGCTCCTGCAGGAACAGAAGGAAGGCCTTGAAAAACGCCTCGTCGCCTTGAAAGACACCGACGATGTCGCCGCCCTTCTGAAGAACTTAGGCTCGACCGAACTCGGCCCGGAACTGGCCCAGCAGGTCGTGAAACTCAAAAACGACAACAGCGGACTGGCCTCCAGAGTCAGAAGCCTCGACGAAGTTAACGCCAGATTGAGAGAGGAGAACGCCTCCCTTAAATCCCGCCTCAAAAACGGCGAGGCCGGCAAAGCCCAGACCGAGGAACTGAAAACGCTGAGAAGCAAATACGCGGAACTGGCCACCGCCAAAGCCGCGACCGAAGCCCAGCTTCAGGCCCTGAGAGCGGAAACGGCCCAGGCCCTTTCCGAAGCCAAGACTTCCCAGGACAGCGCCGAGAAAGCCCAGGCTCTGGCTCTCGCTTTGGCTGACAAGAACAGCGAATTCGCGGCCCTGCAGAAACAGCTGGCCATCAAAGACGCCAGGGTGAAAGAGCTGGAAAGCCAGACGGCCGCCCTTACGCTGCCCGACGGCGTGGGCGCCAAGGACATCTCCGAAGAGATCACCGGCCTTAGAAAGGACATCGCCGCGCTGCAGAAACAGAACACCGCCAAGGACACCCAGATCGCCTATCTCCGCAACGAGCTGAACAAGGAGAACGGCGGCGTCACGAGGATCGAGGCGGAAGACATCAAGCGCGAGAACGAGGAGCTCCAGAGAAGGATCGCGGCCGCCAACGAAGCCGCCAAGGACGAGAAGATCAAAAGAGAGGAAGCTCAGCAGCAGCTCGCGGCCCAGGAAAAAGCCCTGCGCTCCCTGCCCCCCGTGCCGATGGACAGCCAGCTTGAATCGAAGCCTGTGACGGTCGCCAGCAGCGCCTTCGACACGCCCCAGACGACCGCTAAGGACAGTTTCACGCCGATCGGCGGATCCCAAGTCATCCAGAGCTACAAAGCCGCTCCCACGAACCCCACGCCGCAGCCCAGGCCTACCCGCCGTCCCAAGGTCTACCAGGTCCAGCGCGGCGACACGCTCTACGGCATAGCCCAGAAGTTTTACGGCGACCCCCAGCAGTGGAAGAAGATCATGCGCTACAACAAGGACGAGCTCAGGAATTCCAGCTCCCTCAAGGTTGGCCAGCGCCTTTACATCCCGGATTAATCATTAAGGAACCAAAATGCTGTTTTCGCAATACAAGTCCGCAAAAGAATTGAAAGCCCTGAAGGAAAAAGGGCTCCCCGAACTTAAAGAACTTTTCAAATCTGATCCCGATAGAGCAAAGAGATACTCCGCCGAAGCGGGGGACTGGTACCTCGACTACTCCAAGAATCTCATCAACGACGAGATCCTTAAGACGCTCCTCAAGCTTTGCGAGGAAGCCGATCTCAGGACTCAGATCGACGCCATGTTCTCGGGCGAAAAGATCAACAAGACCGAAAACAGGGCCGTCCTTCACACCGCGCTCCGCCAGCCCAAGGACGCGCACGTTTACGTCGACGGCAAGGACGTCGTCCCGGAAGTCTGGGAAGTTTTGGAGCACATGGAAGCTTTCGCGAACTTGGTCCGCAATGAAAAATGGCTCGGCTTCACTGGCAAACCCCTGAAGAACATCGTCAACATCGGCATCGGCGGTTCCGACTTAGGCCCTGTGATGGCCTACGAAGCCCTGAAGCATTACTCCAAGCGCGACCTTACCGTGCGCTTCGTCTCCAACGTGGACGGCACGCATATCGCGGAGATCCTAAGGGACCTCAACGCCGAGGAAACGCTCTTCATCGTAGCCAGCAAGACTTTCACGACGCTGGAAACCATGACGAACGCCCAGAGCGCCAAGACCTGGCTGCTTGAAAAACTGGGCGACGAGAAAGCTGTCGCGAAACACTTCGTGGCGCTCTCCACCAACGCCGAAAAGGTTTCCGAATTCGGCATCGACACCGCCAACATGTTCCCCTTCTGGAACTGGGTGGGCGGCCGCTATTCGCTTTGCTCCGCCATCGGCCTTTCCCTTATGATCGCCATCGGCCCCGAGAACTTCAAAGCGATGCTCGCGGGCTACCACAAGATGGACGAGCATTTCCGCACGGCGCCCTTTGACAAGAACCTGCCTGTCATCATGGCGCTCCTAGGCATCTGGTACAACAACTTCTACGGCGCCGAATCCCAGGCCATCCTGCCTTACGACCAGTACCTTTCCCGCTTCGCCGCTTACTTCCAGCAGGGCGATATGGAATCTAACGGCAAATACATTACCAAGCAAGGCGAGGAAGTCGACTACCAGACCGGCCCCATCATCTGGGGCGAGCCCGGCACCAACGGCCAGCACGCTTTCTATCAGCTGATCCACCAGGGCACGAAGCTCATTCCCTGCGACTTCATCGGCTTCGCCAAGACCTTGAACCCCGTCGGCGACCATCACGTCAAACTGATGGCAAACTACTTCGCGCAAACGGAAGCTCTCGCTTTCGGCAAGACCAAAGAGCAGCTCGAAGCGGAAGGCGTTCCAGAGGAACTGATCCCGCACAAGACCTTCAAGGGCAACCGCCCCACCAACTCCCTTTTGGCCAAAGAACTGACGCCCTCTACGCTCGGCCAGCTCGTCGCTCTCTACGAGCACAAGATCTTCACCCAGGGCGTGATCTGGAACATCTACAGTTTCGATCAATGGGGCGTGGAATTGGGCAAGATCTTAGCGAAAAAGATCCTGCCGGAGCTCGAAAACGCCGAAGCGCCGCTGGCTCACGACTCCTCTACGAATACGCTGATCGAAAAGTTCCGCGCTCTCCGCGGATAAATCATCGCTGCGCGAAAAAAAGAACACATCCCTCGCTCACGGACTACGCTTGCATGGCCTTGATTTGCGTTCTCCGTGAGTTCGCTTAGGGATGTGTTCTTCTTTTTCGCTCCGCGAGGAACGTCAAATTTTCTTGTGATCGCCTCGGTCGACCACGATTTCGTAGCCCGCGCAAG
>JAFYHD010000041.1 GCA_017539325.1 bacterium
AAAAATAGCATGGCGAAAGCGAAAAAAATATACGTCTGCCAGGAGTGCGGAGCGAAGTCTCCGAAATGGCTGGGGCAGTGCCCCTCCTGCGAAGCCTGGAACACCTTTGTGGAGGAGAAAGTCGAAGAGAGCGCGAACGCTCCCAACATCGTGATCTCCAGCCCGGCGCAGCCTTTGATGTCGGTCGTTTCGGCGGGCGACAAGAGGCTTCCCACCGAGATCAGCGAATTCGACCGCATCTGCGGCGGAGGACTGGTCGCGGGGCAGGTGCTTTTGGTGGGCGGCGATCCCGGCATCGGAAAGTCGACGCTGCTTCTGCAGATCGCGGAAGCTTTGGCCAAGCCCGGTAGGGAAGTGCTCTATGTTTCTGGCGAGGAATCGCAATCTCAGGCCAAGATGAGGGCCGAGCGCCTCAACATCAAGAATCCCGACATCTGGATCATGGCGGAGACGAATCTGGCGGCTTTTCTGCAGGAGGCAAAGAACCGCAAACCCGCCATCCTGCTGGTTGACTCCATCCAGGTCATGTACGACCAAGAGATAGGCAGCGCACCGGGCTCTGTGGCCCAGGTTAGGGAATGCACGGCCGCGCTCGTGCGGTTCGCCAAAAAGGAAATGATAACGACCATAATCGTCGGCCACGTGACGAAATCGGGCGCCATCGCCGGTCCCAGAGTCATGGAGCACCTTGTGGACACGGTCCTCTATTTCGAGGGCGAACGGCACAACATTTACCGCATCTTAAGAAGCGTCAAGAATCGCTACGGCTCGACCGATGAGATCGGCGTTTTCGAGATGACGGGCAAAGGTCTGGTAGAGGTGAAGAATCCCTCCGCCATTTTCCTCGCGCAAAGGCTCAGCAAGAACAGCGGCTCGGCCGTCGGGACGTCATTGGAAGGCACCCGACCCATCCTTATGGAAGTGCAGGCGCTCTGCGCCAAAGCGCCTTACGGAACGCCGGCCAGGAAAGCGCTTGGCTGCGATCCCAACAGGCTTTTGCTGCTCTTGGCGGTTTTGGAAAAACGCATAGGAATACCAATCAGCGCCCATGACGTTTACGTCAACATCGCGGGCGGCCTGAAAATAGACGAGCCCGGGATGGACCTGGCGCTTTTGGCGGCGGTCGCTTCCTCTTACTTCGACGTCTGCGTGGCCGACGACACCGTCCTTATCGGCGAGGTCGGTCTGGGCGGGGAAGTCAGGGCTGTAAGCCAAATCGAGCGCCGCGTCATGGAGGCCATAAGGCTCGGGTTTAAGCGCTGCGTAATGCCTGCGCACAATCTCAAGAGTTTCAGGGAAAAAGGCAGGTCGGAAGTTGAGTGGAACGGCATGACTTTGATTGGCTGCGCCGACGCGGCCCAGGCGATCAGAGCCGCGCTCCCAACGCTTGTTGACAAGCGGGGAAATCCTTCCGAATAAATCTACCAAGTCCGCGGTGTAATTTGGTATAATAAAATAATATAACTGAAAACTATTATTCCAACACCAAGGACTAAAAATGAAAAAACTTTTCCTGTTTGTCGGCATCGCCGCTTTGATCTTCTCCTGCGCCGCTTTCGCTGAAGAGAACACATCCACCAACCAGTGGAGCGCTGAGCATCTTCTCTACGGTCCCTGTGCCGTCGTGGCCGCCCCGCTTCTGCCTCCCGTCATGGGCGGCATGACCACCTGGATGATCTGCGATATAGCTGATTACGACTGGCGTTCACTGATGTCTTTGCCCTACGCCATTCCCACCAGTTTTCTGTGCGGTTCGGTCATCGGCGCCTGCCTCGCCCCGGTCTATCTTGTGGAAGGCGTTTTTGACACGCTTACGCTCGGTTATTTCTATCCCGAGCATTCCAACTGGCTGAAGAATTACGCGCAGTACGCCTCCAAGGAAGTGGGCGAGCGGTGGTTCGGCCAGCCCCCCGAGGCCGAGGCGGTAGAAGAAGAAACGAAATAAAAGGGAATGTTCCTAACGCGTCTGCGCATAAAAGATCTCGCCCTGGTAAAGTCACTCGACGTCGAGTTCCCGAAAGGGATAATCGCGGTGACCGGCGAGACCGGAGCCGGCAAATCAACGATCCTTGGCTCTATCCAGCTTCTTTTGGGGGAGAGGGCTGACTCTTCGCTCGTCCGCAGCGGCTGTGAAAAAGCTTTCGTGGAGGGCGTCTTCGAGTTTGAGCCCAGCGATGCTAAAAGGCTGGAAGCTTACAGATCGCTTGGCTTCGAGTTTGACGGAGAACCTCTCATAGTGAGAAGGGAGATCTCTGCTTCCGGGCGCGCCGCGGCCTTCTTTGCTGATCAGATGGTGACCGTAAAGCACCTCGGAGAACTGATGGCAGAGACCATAGACATCCATTCACAGAACGCCCAGCAGTCGCTGACAAAAAGAAATTGGCAGAGGATGTCGCTGGACAATTTCGCGGGGGCGCTGCCTCTGTCGAAGGAAGTCTCGGACCTTTACGCCGCCTATGAGGGAAAAAGAAAGCTTCTGGCGGAATACATCGAGAACGAAAGGGAGACGAGGCGCAGGGAAGATCTCTGGCGTTTTCAGATAAAAGAAGTTAGCGAGGCCAACCTCAGATCCGGTGAGGAAGAGGAACTTCTGGAAACGGAAAAGACGCTCTCAAACGCCGAGGAGATAAGCGAACTTTTGGCTTCGTTGCAAAGCGGGCTTTCCGGCGAGGAAGGCAGCCCGGCTCAGGGATTGAGGA
>JAFYHD010000042.1 GCA_017539325.1 bacterium
AAGGTCGGAACTGAATTCGCTGATGAAAAGGGAGCTTAAGGCGTTCGTTTTCGAGCGCAGAAGCTGCATGCGCTCTTTTCCGTTGGGCAGAAAATCTTCCGCCAGTTCGCCTGTGCTCCATTTTTCCCATTCCCTTAGGATTCTGTCGAATTCATACCAGACGATCATGGGTTTTTCCCGGAAGAAATCGAGGAGTGTGCTTTTGCCGCTTTGGTCGGGAATGTTGTGCTCGTTGGCGGAATAGACAGAGATCTCTGGGATCTCTTCATCGGCTAAGGAACGCTGGGTGGCGGAGTCGAAGCGGCGGATGGAGGTAACTTCGTCGTCGAAATACTCGATCCTTACGGGATTCTCATCGGTTAGGGGAAAGATGTCGATGAGCCCGCCTCTTTGGGCGAATTCGCCCCTGAACTGGACCATGTCGGCTCTTTCGTAGCCGAGTTCCGCGAGATCGTGCAGCAATTTTTCCGGAGGATAGACTTGGCCGCTTTTAATAGTCAGCGCTCTTTTGGCGAAGCTTTTGGGGTCGGGCGTGTCCTGAAGAAGGGAAATAAGGGGAGCCGCGACCAGGTCCAATTTGCCGGAGAGAAGATTGGAGTAGCACTCCATGCGCTCCAAGCTGACGGAAATATTCTCCAGCTCTTTTTCCTTCTGCCAGTTCTGCGCTCCGAAAAGCGCGCAGGGTTTGTCGAAAAGTCCCTTGTAATTCAGAAGGAATTCTTCCGCTTCCAACTGCGTTCCGGTGATAATTAGAAGCGGACTTTTCAATTCTTCGGAGACCTGCCCGGCGGCTAACGCCGCGAGCGGGCAGTTGGCTCCGAAAAGTCCGGCGCTCGCGGCCGGCTCTTTTTTGAAGAGCTCTAAAATTTCCTTTACGGCGCCGGACTGTTTCACAATAGATTATTTCTTGTTGAAAGCGTCTTTAGACATGCCGCAGACAGGGCAGGTCCAGTCTTCCGGCAGATCTTCGAATTTGGTACCGGGAGCGATGCCGTGCTCGGGATCGCCTTTACTTGGGTCGTACTCGTAGGAGCAGACGGAGCAGATGTAGGATTCCATAGTGCTTTCCTTTTATGAAAGGTGATGCCGGAAGAGAGGAGTGCTGAAGTAGCGCTCTCCCGTGTCCGGAAGAATGGTCACGACGCGTTTGCCCGGACCAAGTTCGCGGGCCATTTTGAGGGCCGCGTAGACGTTTGAGCCGGAAGAAATGCCGCAAAGCAGGCCTTCTTTCAGGGCCAGCTGCTTGGCGGTGTAGAGGGCGTCCTCGTCGCTGACGATGCAGGAGGAGGAGAAGATCTCGGTGTTGAGGTTTTTCGGAATGAGGCCGTCACCGATGCCCATCTGCAGGTGCGTTTTGATGGAGCCGCCGGCAAGTATTGCGGCGTTCTGCGGTTCCACGGCCCAGATGAGGATGTTGGGGTTCGCTTCCTTTAGGACTTCGCCGATGCCGGAAAGCGTGCCGCCCGTGCCGACGCCTGAGCAGTAGCCGTCGATGGGTCCGTCGACGTCGTTCAGTATTTCCCTGGCGGTCACTTCGCGCTGGACTTTCGGATTGTTGGGGTTTTCGAACTGCTGGGGGATGTAGACCTTGGGGTTGCCCTTTTTCAGGTCTTCCGCCATTTTCGCGCAGCGGTCGATGGCTTCGCCGATGTTGCCCTTGTCTTCCACGAGGATGACTTCCGCGCCGTACTGCTCCACGAGCATCCTTCTTTCGGCGCTGACGGAGTCCGGCATGACGATGACGACGTGGTAGCCTTTGACGGCGCCGACGAGCGCCAGCCCTATGCCCTGGTTGCCGCTAGTCGGTTCGACGATTATGGAGTCGGGCTTCAGGAGACCTTCCTTTTCCGCGGCCTCGATCATGGCGTAGGCCGTCCTGGTCTTGATGGAGCCGCCGACGTTCAAAGCTTCGAATTTGACAAGGATCTCGGCGTCGGCGAGAGTGGTCAGTTTGTTGAGCCTGATCAAGGGCGTTTTGCCCATGGCTTCCAGTACGTTGTTAAAGACAGGCATTATATTTCCTTAATGTTTATGATGTTCAGATGATAGCGGCCGTCTTTAAATTCGACCGTGATCTTGGCGTCGAATAGTTCGGAGATTATCTCGTTCTGCATCACTTCGCCGATCTTTCCGGACCTTAGGACGCGGCCTGATTTCAAGGCCAGAAGGTTGGTGAAGTTCGGCATGATGTCTTCCACGTGATGCGTGGTCATGACGAGCGAGGGGCCGTCGGAACTGGAGAAATTCTGCAGGAACAATAGGAAGCGCTCCCTTGCCACGGGGTCTAGCCCGGAGCAGGGTTCGTCCAGGATGATGAGTATTGGGTCGACCATCAGGGTGCGCCCGATCATCACTCTTCTCTTTTCGCCCTGCGAGAGGCAGCCCCAGCCGCGGTTCCTGAGATACGAGCAGCCGATCCTTTCGAGGATGCCGTCGGCTTTTTCGCAAAGTTCCGGAGTGGGCTCGTCGTAAAGCCCGAGCGAGGCGAAGTGCCCGCCAAGGACGACGTCGCTGGCCGATTCCGCCGGGCGGATGCGGGCTTCCAGTTCGGAGCTGACGATGCCGATCCTTTTCCTAAGCTCCGGCCAGTTGTATTCGCCGTAGGTGTTCCCGGCGATCTTGATGGTTCCGCCGGAGAAGCTGTCGTAGGCGGTGATGGCGTGCAGGAGCGTAGATTTGCCGGCGCCGTTGGCGCCCAGGATAACCCAGTTCTCGCCCGGCATCACTTTCCAGCTGACGTTGTGGAGAATGGTCGCCGCTTTGAAGACAGAGAGGCCTATGAGCTCTATGATAGGGGTCGGGTTCATTTGGCAAGGAGGGCTCTGATCGATTCAAGACAACTTTTTGTGTCCTGATAGGGGAAGGGGACGGTCGCGATCTTTTCTCCCGAGCCTTCGATCAAAAGAAGGGAAGGGGAAAGGCCGGCGTCGTATTTTTCCCTGAACTCAGAGCATTGGGGTGAGGGCTCTTCGTAAGGGCAGTTGAGCAAAAGAGGCACGCAGTCCTTGGAGACCTCCTCGAGGAATTCCCTCCTCGCGAAGATGCGGCACCAGTTGTTCTCGCAGGCTGAGCAGTCCGGGGCCGTAACAAGGACCAGAAGGGGTTTGCCGGTCTCTTTGGCCTCATCCGCGGCATCCGGGGGACACGTTCTCCAGTAGACGCGGTTCGTCGCGCAGGAAGAGAGAGCCAGAACACTCAGGGCAATTAATAGTATTTTTCTCATAATTCTAATTATTGTAGCATTTCCCGAACCGTTTTTGGCCGGTTTCTGGGTAAACAGGCGTTTTATAATTAAATTTGAGGTGTTTTTGCTATCTATTGATACCGCCTTTGCGATAGGGTAAAATATTTCGCGAATAACTATAGAAAAAGGATAGAAATGAAACGCATCAACCGTCCCGAACCACCGCGAGTCCATGCCCAGAGCCATCACAACGATGAAACGGGAGAACTCTACTACGAATACAACGGCCGCCGTGTCGTGGAAGTGAAAATGCCGGAAGGCGTCAAATATCGCTTCCGCTTCTATTCCGACGGCGACATCTGCACTTCCCCGCTTTTCCAGCAGATCTACCTCGCGGTCCAGGAAGACAAGGCGGTCCCTGTCAGGATCGACTTCACTCTTAGCCCCGAAGCTGTCTGCATGAACCCGGAGAGAGCCGACAGGGAGAAAGCCATTCTCGGCCAGGTCGGGCATCCTCTCATCTACGGCTGCTGCGGTCTCTACGACATCTACGATGATTATCTTATCGACTGGTTCGGCAACGAGTGGCGCTGGCTCTCCGACAAGATGGAAAAGGACGAAAACGGCAACACGAAAGTCTCCATCGAAGTCATGATCGGAGCCAGGGCCTTCATCATCAACTGCCGCCCGCAATTCTACCGCAAGCATCTCGGTTACGAATACTACAAGCCTTGGGAATGCCGCCCGAACACGAAGCCCGTGGCCGGCTGGTGCTCCTGGGAAGCCTACCGCAGGGAAGTGACGGAAAAGAACGTCGCGGACGTCTGCGATTTTTTGAAAGACACTTTCCTGCCCTACGGTCTGGAGTACGTCCAGATCGACGACGGCTACCAGAAGAATCCCTACGGCATAACGCCTGAGCACACCCTGGCGGAAGCCTGGATGGCTCCTACGGAAGCCTTCCCCAAAGGCGCCAAGGGCATCGCCGAGACCATAGCCTCGCGCGGACTTTCCCCGGCTATCTGGATGAACTCAGACGTCAGGGAATACGCCCCCGGTCCGGAAACGCCTGACTGCGTGCTGCGCCACGAGGACGGAACTATAATAAAGGCCGCCTGGCTCACCACTCCCTTGGACTGGAAGGACGAGACTATCGAGCGTCACTTCGTTCCCGTGCTGCGCGCTTTCAAGGAAGCGGGCTTCAAATACATCAAGATCGACGCTCTGAGGCACTCTTTTTACGACGCTCTCGGCACCGCCGTGAGGGAAGGGCTCATCACCAGCGACGAGGCGGAGCGCCGCTTCCGCAGGCTGCACGAGGTCTTCCGCCGCGAGCTGGGCGACGACTTCTATCTCTTGGTCTGCTGGGGCATCTTCACTCAGACGGCCGGCTGCGGCGACGCCTGCCGCGTGGCCACGGACGCCAACCCGGACTGGAACAAGGTCAGGATGCAGATAACGGAGCAGGCCCGCTGGTGGCACACCCAGCGCATCCTCTTCCTGAACGACCCTGACCACGTCTGCGTCAGGACGAAGCCCAGCTGGGGCCAGGCGCTTCTCTCTAACGTCGCGCTTACCGGCGGTCTCATGATGTTATCTGACCCCATCGACTCCTACGACGAAGAGAGGATCTACAATACGCAGCGCTGCCTGCCGACGCTGGAGACCTTCGCGGCCGAGACCGGCCCCTTGGACATTCGCTATCCCGCTTACGCCTGGACGAAAGTGCACGGCGCGGCCTTCAAAGGCGACATCACGACCTGGAACGAACTGACCGACGAGGAAGTCATGATCCAGGCCGGCGCGCACAAGACCATGAACGACGAGCATCCGTTCTCCTGCCTCTGGGCTTATCATATCGAAAAGCCCTTCGACAAGTGGTGCGTGGTCCAGCGCGTGGCCAACTGGCCTTTGAAAGCTTCCGAGATCCCATTGGAAAACGTCAACCTCGATCCTACGAAAACGTACCTGGCTTTCGATTTTTGGGGCAAAAAGTTCCTCGGCGAAGTCACGGACAAGATCAGCGTACCCGCGCTGAATTACGGCGACGGACAAGTCATATGCTTCAGGGAAAAGAAAGGAACGCCGCAGTTCGTCGCCTCCACGAGGCACGTTTCCATGGACGCTGTCAGCGTGACTGACATCAAGGAAGAGAAGGGCAGCCTTACGCTTAAGCTTTCCCTCCCCGCGGGCGACGAGGAAAAATACTACTTCTACGTTCCCAAAGGAACAAGCCTGAAAGAAGTCAAAGCGACAGGCTGCGACGCGAAAGCGGAAAGCGCCGAAAACAATCTCCTCGTTGTTTCGGTCAAGGCCAATGAAAATAATTGCGAGATCAGCCTGAATTTTTAATTTATGAAAAAAGCGATACTCTTATTCCTTCTTAGCATAATAGTTTCATCAGTTTTTGCCGAGCCCCCCGCGGTCTACCCCATAGCCCGCTATTACCGCTCCAAGGGTCTTCTGACTTTGGAATATGACAAAAGGATCGTGATGACCGCCAAGGTCCCGGAAGGCTACGATCTGGTCACCCGCCAGACCTCCGACGGCTGCTTTATGAGCACGCCGCTCTTCGAGCAATTTTATCTTTCCTCTCAGGACGATCAGGAAGTCAAGGCGGAGATCACTTTCGACTTCAAGGGCGACGCCCTCTGCATGAAGCCCAAAAGGGCCAGAGAAGGCGAAGCGGTCCTGGGTCAGGTGGGACGTCCTTTGATCTACGGCGTCAACGGCATCTACAGCATCCAGGATGACCTGATGATCGACTGGACGGACGCCAATTGGAAGTGGACCTCCGAGCGCTTTGAGGTAGGGGAAAACGGCAACCACGTCGCCAAGCTGGAAGTCAACCTGACGAAAGGCCCCTGGCTCGTCAACATCAGGCCCCTGTATTATAAGGAACACCTGGGCTACCGCTACCACGAGCCCTGGAACTTCCGTCCCAGGACCGAGCCCATCGCGGGCTGGTGCTCCTGGCTGGCCTATTACACCGACATCAGCGAAAAGAGGCTCCTGGAAGTGGCCGATATGCTGAACGAAAAATTCCGTCCCTACGGCCTGGAGTATCTGCAGATCGACGACGGATACCAGGAGAAGGACTTCGGCATCAAGAAGGACAAGACCCTTTCCCAGTCCTGGCTGGCCCCCACGGAGGGCTTTCCACAAGGCATAGAGCACACAGCGTCCCTTATCGCCCAGAGAGGCCTGAAGCCCGGCGTCTGGATGAACACCGACATCAAGACCTACGATCCGCCGGAAGGCGCGAAAGACGTGGTCTTCAAAAACCCCGACGGCAGCTTCATGTACGCGGCCTGGCTCTCCCACGCCAACGACTGCTCCGACGAATCGCTGAACGCGACCCTCGCCCCGCTCTGGGAAAAGCTGGCCAAGGCCGGTTACGTCTACATCAAGATAGACGCGCTTCGCCACACCTGGTTCGACGCCCTGGGCAACGCCGTCAAAAGGGGCTACATCACCATGGAGGAGGCCAGGAGAAGACTGCGCCGCCTCTTTGAGGTGGCCAGGGAGAAAGCTGGCAAGGACACCTTCCTCCTGTCCTGCTGGGGTACCTTCACGGAAAGCATAGGCCTGGTGGACGCCAGCCGCATCTCTACCGACGCCAATCCCAACTGGGAGCGCCTCCTGCTTCAGCAGTACGAGCTGGCGCGCTTCTGGCCCTTGCAGCGCATCATCTATCAGCTGGACCCCGACCACATCGTCTCCAGGACGCAGCCCAACTGGGCCAGGGCGACGCTCTCCACCGTCTCCCTTTGCGGCGGCCTTTTCATGATCAGCGATCCCATCCAGTCCTACGACGAAAAATTAACGCATTCCATCCAGAGAGTGCTTCCGGTTCTTGAGACTTATCCCGCGGAAACGTCTCCCATTGATTTTTCCGCCCCGGCTTACGCCAACCACATCTGGACCGGCAGCGACAGCGAAGAAAAGCCCATCGACGACAGTTTGAGCGGCCACTTCCCGGACGAGGGCAAGGCTTCGCCCTTCGGCACGCTCTGGTCTTACCACATCGACTGCCCGGCCGGCCAGTGGACCGTCCTTCAGCGCAACGCTCTTTGGAAAATGCCGGAAACTAAGATCCCTCTGAAGGCCCTGGGGCTCGACCCTGCAAACGAATATCTGGTCTTCGATTTCTGGGCCGGCAAATTCTTAGGCACCGGTTCCGGCAAGATCATTCTGCCGGCTCTCAGATCCGGCGATTCTCTGACTTATATCATAAGGAAGAAGACCGGCTGTCCCCAGATACTCGGAACCTCAAGGCACATCGCCGGCGGCTGTGTGGAAGTCAAAAAGGAAGAATGGGACGGCAAACAATTGAATCTGGAATTGGAAAGCCAGCCCGAGGACTGGACGCTCTATGTCTTCAGGCCCGAGGCTTACGAGAACGCGGATCTTACGGTCTCGAAGGGCGAGGCCAAGATCGCGGCCAGAGGCAAAGTTCTGGAGATCGCCGTCAAAGCCGGATCTCCCGCCACGCTGCAGCTGGCCTTCAAGAAAACTAACAGTGCGAAATAAAAATATCCTCCAAATAAAATTAAACCCCAACCAAAAAAAGGTGCAACAAATGGCAAAGAAAGAAATCGGCGGGCATTACGCCCACATGAATTCAACTGTCAGTACCGTCGGCCTTCCCGGCAAAGGCTATCGTAAGATCAAGATCGTGCACATGGGAGCCGGCAGCGGTTTCGCTCATTCCCTTTCCAAGGACTTCATGCAGATGCCCGACATGCCGGGCGGCGAGATCGCCCTAGTCGACATCGACGCCAAGCGTCTTGACATCATGTTCCATCTCATCAAGGCTCTCTGCCAGAAATTCGGCAAGGAGAAAGAGTGGAAGATCACGGCTTACACCGACAGAAGGAAAGCCTTGCCCGGCGCGGACTACATCGTGAATTCCATCGAAGTCTCCGGTGTCAAGTGCGTCAGGTTCGACAACGACATTCCTCTGCAGTACGGCGTCTCCCAGTGCATCGGCGACACGATAGGCCCCGGCGGCCTTATGAAGGCCTTGAGGACCGTGCCCGTCTGGATGGACATCCTTCATGACGCCGAGGAGCTCTGCCCCAACGCGCTGGTCTTGAACTACACCAACCCCATGAACATCATGACGCTGGCCACGCTGCGCTATTCCAAAATGAAATGCGTGGGCCTCTGCCACTCCGTTCAGGGCACCTCGAAACTGTTGGCCAAACGAGCCGGCATTCCTTACGAGGAAATGGAATGGGAATGCGCCGGCATCAACCACCTCGCCTGGTTCACGAAACTCAGACACCACGGCAAGGATCTCTATCCCTTGCTCATCAAGAAAGCCATCCGTGACCTCAAGGCCGGCACCAACGTCGACAAAGACGACCATCCCGATTTGGTGAGAAAGGACATGATGGTGCACTTTGGCGCCTTCATCACCGAATCCTCCGGCCACCTTTCCGAATACATCAGCCTTTACCGCACCTCTAAAAAGCACCGCGACGAATACTGCCGTCCGGGTTACGACGGCGAGGAAGGCTTCTACGCCGACGGATACCCCAAGTGGCGCAGGGACGCGGACAAGATCAGGACGGAAATGTACACCGGCAAAAGAGAACTCGGCGGCGCCAGAGGCCACGAATACGCCTCCTGGATCGTGGAAGCCATCGAGAAGAACTCTCCCTTCAGGATGTACGGCAACGTCCTTAACACGAGCCTTGACGGCGCGGGCCCGCTTATCAGCAACCTGCCTCACGACGGCTGCGTGGAAGTCGCCTGCCTAATCGACCGCAACGGCGTCCAGCCCCTCCGCTACGGCGCTCTGCCGACTCCCATGGCGGCCATTTGCGCGGCGGACATGTACATGTTCGAGCAGGCGGCCCAGGCGGCGGTCAACAGATCTATCGAGCAGGCCATCCAGGCCCTCTACCTGGATCCTCTGACCTCGGCTGTCTGTACGCCCAAAGAGATCAGGGAAATGTTCCTGAAGCTCTACAAGGCCGAAAAGAAATTCCTTCCCAACTTCAAATAAACAAACAAAACAAAAAAGCAACAAACAAATAGAGACGCGCGAGAGCGCGTCTCTTTTTTTGCGCAGATTACATTATCTTCTAAAATAAGTAGAAAAAGCTAAAAAACTTGTTTTCATGAAAAAGTTTTCATATCATGCGGTAGATTTGATTAAAGTTTACCCAATGGTCTGTTAATTATGGAAAACGAGATAATCATTTATCAGCCCGATGAAACAATAAAGCTTGACGTTCGTTTTGAAAACGAAACTGTCTGGCTTACGCAGGCGCAGATGGTAATTCTTTTTGAAAGGAATCAATCAGTTATTGCCAGACATATCAGCAATATTTTTCATGAAGGTGAGCTGGATAAAAAATCAGTTTATGCAAAATTTGCATATACTGCTTCTGATCAGAAAAAATACAATGTTGCTTTTTATAATCTTGACGTGGTTATATCAGTGGGATATCGTGTGAAATCGATTCAAGGCACAAGATTCAGACAGTGGGCGACAAAAGTGTTAAGGGAACATCTTCTCAGAGGATACACTTTAAACAAACGCCTTGATCGAGTTGAAGAAAAATTAAATGAACACGATGCTCATATAGGAAACCTTCAGGAAAGCGTGGATTTTTTTGTCAGGACTTCGCTTCCGCCAAGGCAGGGCGTTTTTTATGACGGACAGGTTTTCGATGCCGATGTACTTTCAAGGATCTGGGAAGAAAGTGCTTTGCTTTCACGAAACTTGACTCAAGAGAGATCTCAGGTCTGAAATCAAAAATATGAAACGATCAAATTCAGTTTTCGCCGCGGGGCGTGATCTTTACCGAGGAGGGGGTGATCTCCACCTGGTATTTTTGCCCGCGGTAAACGATGTGGAAGCGCAGCGCGTTCCAGTTACGCGGCAGATTCGGGTGAAAGACAGGTTTTTCTTCGCCTGGCGTGAAACCAGCGAAGCCTAAGACGACGGCCTGCCAGATGCCACCGCAGTTGGCGATGTGGATGCCTTCGGATGCGCCGCCGTGATAGTCGGAAAGATCTATTTTGAGCGCTTTCCGCATAAGTTCGAAGCCTTCTTCCGCCTTTTGGCAGCGAGCCAAAAGTATCGCGTGGATGATGTAGGAAAGGGAGGAATCGTGGGTGGTGTAGGGGAGGTAATAGGCGAGGTTCTTTTTTACTTCCTCGGCGGAATAATTTTTGGGGAAGAGGAAAGGCAGCATCAAAGCGTCGGCCTGCTTGAGGGCCTTGACGCGGTAGAGCTTTTCCTGGGGGACCTGGGTGCCGAAGCATTTGCTTCTGTCAGGCCAGGTCAAGTCGAAGCGCGGCTCCTCCATTTGGGCGAATTCCCGGCATTGGATGATAACGCCGTCGCTTGTTACGGGGACGGGGATTTTTTTAATGATCTCAAGGGCCTTGGATCGGAAAGCTTCGTCTATGTTGAGATCCTTTATGGAATCGGGCTTCCTTTCCTTTAGGAGCGCAATGAGCTCCAAGGTTTTCTCCAGGGAATGGCGCACCATGGCGTTGGTGTAGGCGTTGTCGGAGGAAAGGCAGGTGTATTCGTCCGGGCCCATCACGCCGTTTAGGTGCACTTCTCCGTCGGAGCGGAATTCCACTCTGTCAAACCAATATCGGGCCGTCTCAACGAATACCGGCGCGGCCTTCGCGAGGAAGTCGAAGTCGCCCGTGGCCTCATAGTAATGCCACAATCCGAAGACTACGTCCGCTGTTATGTGGATCTCGTGGTCGGCGTACTGCCAGTTGGGGCACTGCTCGGTGCCGGAAACGGAAGATTCCCAAGGATACCTCGCTCCGCGGCAGCCGTAGCGCCGCGCGTTTTCCATTGCTCCCTTAAGCGTGTTTACGCGGAAGGAGACGAGGTTTTTGGCGACTCTTGGGTTTGTGTAGAGGAAGAAGGGCAGAAGGTAAACTTCCGTGTCCCAGAAGAAGTGCCCGAAGTAGGCTTCGCCCGCGAACCCTTTGGCGCAAATAGCGACGCGGTCGTCGTTCTCACAGGCGCCGCGCAAAAGATGATAGACGGAAAAATTTAAGACCAGCTGGGCTTCCTCGTCCCCCTCTATTTCGACGCCGGAGTTTTCCCAGAGCTTTTCCCAGGCCAGATCGTTTTCCGCTTTCAGCGCCGCGTAATCGCTTCCGGCTTCCTTGATCAGATGGGATAGCTGTTCAGGGCCGAGCAAGGCGTCCGTGTCGCGGGAGGTCATTATGCCGGAGATCTTGATCACAGTGATCTCTTCGCCCGGGGCGAGGCTGATATTGGCTGTTCCTTCACTGAACCGCAAACGTTCTCCGAAAGCGCGCGTCTCCAGCCAGACCTTTTCTTTTTTGTCCGTCTCCACCGTAAGGAGCGTTCCATTGTCGCACGGCGTCTTTTGGTTTGAAGCGAAGTGCGAGTAGCCGTTCGTCGTGACATTCTCGTCGATGTCGTTAAGGAAGCGCAGCTCCGCTTTTCCCTCAATGCACTTGTAGGTCATTTTCTGAACGATCAGATTTTTCCGCGCGCGGGAGGCGAAGCGCTCGTAGGAGCATTCCAGGGCGGCTCCGGAATTGGTCTTCCAGATGAAGCGGCGCGCAAGGACGCCGTTTCTCAGGTTAAGGACGCGGGAATAATCTTTTATTTCGCACAGATCCATGTCCAGCGCTTCAAGTGAGCATGAGACGCGGAAGATGAGCGGGTTGGGAAGATTGACGACCTCCTCGTTAAGGAGGGGGTGGCTGCCCATGATCCCCGGGACGTAGGTGCCGCATTTCGAGCGGGGGCTGCGCTGCTTTTCAAGGGTTACGTTGGCCGGCAGACGCCAGTACTTTTCGTTTTGCGGAGCGCAGGCGAGCCCCTCCTCGAAAGAGCCTCTTAGCTGCAGGTACGAGTTGCCCTGGGTGAAGGCGCCCTCGTAGTGCTTGCCGGAAGAAGGATCGAGGAGGTCCTCGCGGAGCTCAAAAGCGGAGCCTTTCATTTTTTAGAAAGTCAGCCTTATGGTCTTGATCTCGAAGGGATGGAAGGTAAGTTTGATCCCGCCGTTTTTGACCGGGATCTCGGAGAGTTTGTCTTCCAGTATGTTCGTCAACGTTACGGTCTTCGGCGCGCTGCCAAACGTTAAGGCCGCTTCCGTATGAGTGCCCTTGGTCTCGAGGAGACGAACTATAACGCCTTTTCCGTCTTCCGCGGCCTTCAACGTCTCAGGCACGACGCTGGGCGTGCTGGAGGTGATGAAGGAATACTCCGCGGGGAGAGAACCGCCCTGCTTTTTTATGGGCACGGCGAAAAGGGGCTCGTTGAGAGCGTAGGCTTCTTTCAGTATTTCGGGATTCTCGGCGCCGCCCGCGTGGGGGAGGAGAGAATAGGTGAACGAGTTCTGGCCTCTGTTGCAGTCCGGATCGGGGTCGTTGGAGCTCTTAAGAAGCGTTATGGCCATTTTTCCGCCTAGGCAGGAGTGGCCGTACTTGCAGTCGTTGAGAAGCGATAATCCGAAATCGGGCTCGGAGAGATCCATGTACTTATTGGCGCAGACCTCGAACCTTGCCTGGTCCCAGCTGGTGTTGCGGTGCGTGGGACGGCGGGCGGAACCGAACTGGATGTCGTAGGTGGCGTAGTCGGAGATGAGGTTGGTTGGGAATTCGGCCTTCAGGACCTTTTCGTTTTCCTGCCAGTCGACTTCCGTCTCAAAATCGACTCTCGCGCTGCCTTCCGTCAGGAAGACGGTCTGAACCAGCTTCGATTTCCCGAAGGCGAAGACGAAGCGGACGCCCTTGCGGGAGCCGTCCTCAATTATGGAGGTCTCGATCGGTTTGCCAAGATCCCAGCCCTTTTCAGTGGCGTAGTCCTTGATCTCCCAGTTGTCGTAAACTTCCGGAATGTCTTCGTAGAATTTAAGCGTGTTGAAGGCTTGCCCCTTCTCCACGAGCTCGCGTTTCGCTTCCTTTGCGACGAAGGAACTGACGCGGCCGTATTTGTCGAAGGAGAGCTTAACTTTGTCGTTCTCCAGGGAAGTCTTG
>JAFYHD010000003.1 GCA_017539325.1 bacterium
ATAATAAATTGCTGTTTCAGAGGCAAAATAATGACAGTTAATAAAAGATCAAAGCCAAATTCATTATGGCATTTTTTCAGCTTTGGAACGTTTGTAAAAACTTTTCAATTTCAAAAAATATGGCTTAGTGATGTTGTTCAATCTAATGATAAATATGAATTGATATTGCACTATGCTCTTCTAAAAAGAATAACAGATAAAATTAATGCTGATTTAGAAAAAAATAAAGACCTCTTGGAATGGTTTTTAAGAGAAGACAGAACAAAAGAAATGGCTGAACCTGGTTTATTATGGGCTTTTTGTTTTGGAAGAGAATTAAGCAATTTGTGGATGTGGAAAGAATACGGCGACAATTTTTCTGGTGTCGCTGTCGAGTTTAATTATGACAAATTGATTTCCGAGATTAGGCACTTGAACAAAGAGAATGACCTAATACAATTTGATCTATTTCCAGTTCAATATATTGATTTCGAAAACATTCCAGAAAATGTGATTGATAAAGCTTTTAAAAAGATTGAAAAGTATAGAATTGATGAGCTAAATAAAAATGTAAATGAATTTTCCAAGATATTCGCACATTATAAAGAAAAAAGTTTTAAAATGGAAAAAGAATATAGGCTTGTGGCTATTAATAAGGCGAAGAAAGCAATAGACAAAAAATTGGACATAAAACATGATGAAATACTGGGGAATAATATTGTCAATTTTTTAAATCAAACAATCATAATGGATAATAAAATTAAACACAGCGCAGATTTTAGATGCCATGTTAATAACGACAAAATTGTAACACATATAGAATGTCCGTTTAATTTAAAAGATGTAGTTCAGTCGGTTTGTTTTTGCGATGATCATAGTAAAGAAGAGATTGAGGGAATATTATTCCTAACTTTAGGAGATAATAATATCTCAGTTAAACCTTTTGAAACAGGGTATAATAAAAGATGAATTATTTGCTGAATTTAACTTTTGAAGAACTAAATAATTTTATTAAAAAGGATTTATTACCATTAAGGTTAATCCCTAAGTCAACAGTTCAAAATGCATTTATAAGTTTTTGCAAAGAACGCGATGAGATATTAGTGGAATATATATGTACAAAAAGAGATGATGGGGCAGCAAGAAAAAGTCAAAAAGCGAGTTCGGTTTTTGACGGGATCAGGAGTGATATTGATAATGAATTATTTTTTGGCATAAAGTTTCATCAATCATATTATCAACCTTATTTTATTCATGATTATATTGTGACTGTTTCTTCGAAATTATTAGACCATTTAAGATTTTCTTTTAAGGCTATTCGAGTTTTTGACAAGGACAATAATATGAATGTTGATAATTTTTACAAAAAAATAACTATACAAGCCCATAAATTCAAACCTTTAAATTATGGTTTAATTGAAAGCGAAGTCGCTTTGTTTCAAATAAAATCTATTGACAAAAAAGAACTGGAAAAACATAATTTTAAGGTGGTTTCAAATACGCTTTGTTTGATTCTTAAGATTCAGGAATTAAAATCATATATTAAATCCATAAATTTTATTGATCCAAAAGGACATGAAATTAAATCACTATGCTAAAGCGATGGAATAGATTGTATGTTTTATTATTGTCATCTAAATCTCTTTAAAGAAATTCTTGTTAATAAGGGAATTCCGTTTATAAGATCATATACCCCTAACTACATTATTATTAAAAATAAGAAGGGAGAAGATTTATTGATCAGCGTGAAACATTTCTTTAATTGTTTGCCATTTGTTAACTTCCCATCGCCATTTAAATTTCAAATAAGAAATGATTTTAGAAACGCTTCTGAACTAAAAAATTGTTTTGTTCGAATGTTTTTTGAGAATCCCAAGGATATAACTCGTTGGGAGGACCTAAATGGTATTGGTTTTGCTATTGAATTCACAGATCGATTTCATGACTTCCAATCAGAAACATTGAAATGCTTTCCTATTGATTATAAAAAACTGCAAAGTAAGTTTTCTTCTCTGGAATCTTTTAAAAGAATAAATTTTGTCAAGGAAATTAGAGAATTGCCAGATGATTATATTAATAGGGAAGAAACAATAACTATTCAATATACGAAAGCTGTTAAAGGAGTTAGCATTTTTGAAATTGACGACAAGTCTTTTGAAATAGTATGGCCAAATATTCCCTTAAAATATGGTTATATAAATGAATTCGGTTTTGAGCGTTTTATTATTGGACCTGACACTAATATTAATAAAAATGCATTGAGAAAGATATTGGCTTTTTATAATATGTTTTTTGATTGGGGACTGATTAACGATAAAATAAAGAAGCTTGTGTATAAACTACGAGGCGTGGATTATTTGTGATAAACTTGAAAATGCTGAAGCTTTATGCTTTTCGTCAATTTTAAATTTGATTGCTCAAATACAAAGAATTTAAATATCTTTAAAATTGTTCGGTTTACAATGTGATTCACATTTTCTACAATGGTTTTCCAATTTTATATAGTCATATTCATTTAGTAATAGTTCCTTGTTAGATACTTCTTTGAAGATCCCATCTGATGAATATAGATCTTTGATCATTAAAACAAAAGAAGATAAAGAGGAATTAAGCGATAAATATGGATCGAAAGAAATCTCTGCTTTTTCGCTATCATAATGAATATCGCACTGAAATTTATCTCTGGTTGTTTTGAATTCATCCAAACATTTTTCATAATCATTCAAATAGCGTTCATATGAACTTATTAGCGTATTAATTTGATTTAACTCTTTTGTATCTAAAAGACCTCTTTCAGTTTCTTTTACGCGAACAGATTCTTTATACATGAACTCTGCTTGAATCAAAGCGCGTTCACATGTTTGGCAGTCAGCTGTATAAGTGTTAGGATTAAATTTATCAACAACTTCTTTGATTGTCATATTTTTTTTGTGTTCTTTTTCGTTTTCATAAATGACATAAAAGAGTTGTTCGGAAAATTTTACCGCAATTGCAATAAGTTTCATAAGTATGGACTCTCTGGCCGCATTAAGAACTGTTTTATCTCTAAAGTACTTGAAAACATCAATTATAAACGCGGCTAACACAGAAGCCAATAAACTGGCTAGTATTGCTAGCCCAAAATTTGGCCATGAAATGGTTTGGATGTTTTCTGTGTGTGAATAATGTAAGATTAATAGAATGATTAATACAATTAAAATTGTAGCTGTTATAAGATAAAATAGACAACAAGGCTTAGCGTTTTTCATTTTTTTAATTTATATCAAGTTAAAAATCTGTCCCTTCCCTGAGTATGTTCAGGTAGGAGTCGTAGGAATAGATGACGGTTTTGCGGGTTTTGGAGCTTGGTTTCAGAATGCCTTTGGTGCACATTAGCTTGACGTAATTCGCCATGGTGTTCCTGGAGCACTGCAGACATTCCGCGGCGATAGGGATCGTTATGATTGGGTTGCTTTCCAGGTGGGTGAGGAAGTTTTTTAGTTTTTGGTTGGGAAGCAGAGCTTCGTTTTTGGCGTGAAGGGCGTTAAGCTTTTTTATGGCGGCGGTGGCGTCCTGCGCGGTTTCGGCGATGCCTCTAAGGAAAAATTTTATCCACTGCTCGAAGGTGCCGTTGTTCCTTATGTCACTTAGTCTGTCGTAGTATTCCATTCTGTTGGCTTTGAGATAGCAGGACAAATAAAGGACAGGGGAAGACAGAATTTTTTCCCTTATTAGGAACAAGGTTATAAGAAGCCTTCCTATGCGGCCGTTGCCGTCCAGGAAGGGGTGGATAGATTCAAACTGATAATGAATAAGAGCGGACTTGATGATAGGGTCCATGCCGTCTTCACGGTTAATGAACCGTTCAAGATCGTTCATGGCTTTCAGCATGTCCTTATAGTTCGGGGGAATGTAACGGGCGTTTTTCAGAGTGCTGCCGGCTCCTCCGATCCAGTTTTGAGATTTCCTGAACTCGCCAGGGGTCTTGTCGCAGCCTCTGATGCTCTTCATCAAAACGGCGTGAATTTCCCTTATAAGCCGGTTGCATAAAGGGAAGCCTTTCATTCTTTCTACGGCGAAATTGATCGCCCTGACGTAATTGACAACGTCTGAAACGTTAGCGTTGACGTTTTCGTCTATAGACGGGTTGAAGATGTCGTCTATGGTGCACTGAGTGCCTTCTATTTGGGAAGAAACCAAGGCTTCCTTTCTAACGTACATTGATA
This sequence comes from bacterium, assembly GCA_017539325.1. GTDB lineage: Bacteria > Auribacterota > UBA3054 > UBA3054 > UBA3054 > UBA3054. Next base: position 4,185 of record JAFYHD010000003.1, read on the forward strand.
TGAAAAGATCGCGATTAGGGATTCCAGAGGACAAGCCTTCCAGAACGGAAATCTTTCTATACGCTTCGATCAAAAGCTGCTGCATTTCGGAATCGATCTCGATATCCGGAACAGGCGGCAGAGCGCAGGGGCGAAATGAATAATAGGTCATATCGCCGCTGAGGTTTTTGACAAGCTTTCCGGCTCTTTCGTTCATGTTGTTTCTCCTTTTTTGAGTTTTCGACTTATTTTAGCATAAGAAAACGCAAAAAATCAACTATTTTTGCGTTTATTGGCTATATCACCTTAGTGATACAAGATGAGGTTAGAATTTGTCTTTGGTTTGGATTTGTCGTATTTGAAGCTTTTGACTTTTCCGTTTTCACCTACAAGGATAGAAGGTTACTGTTGATATAATGCCCATATGATCTAATAAAACCAACCGGGTTATGATATGATATACGGAAAAGAAATAAGCTGTCTTATGTCGAGCAAACAAGAGAATAATATCATCGCGCTGTTAGCTGTCGAAAAAGACGGTTTGACGGCTGTTGAGATACATAAGCTCCTGTTTGTTTACGCGATGGAAGAGGAAGCGAAGCATTCCTGCGAGTTCATCCCTTACATTAAGGGATGCTATTCCCCAACTTTGGCGAGAACATTGTCAAAACTTCAGGAAAATCATTTCATTAAGGAAGTTGAGATTTCCGGCGTGCCCAAAATAGCCCTGACGGCTGAGGGAAAATGGTGCGCCATGGGGTTACAGGCGTCTGCCATAATGAATGAGTTCCTGAAGAGGTATACTTTTCGGGGAAATGATTTGCTAGAAGACGTGTATTGCAGATATCCCTATTGGGCGATAAACAGCGCTATAGCCTCTACGGTTCTAAAAGACAAGCCTGAAGCTTTGAAGGCAATAAAGGACGCCAGACCTAAAGAAGGCCTTAAATTGGCTTCCATAGGGTACGAGGGAAGAAGCTTCGAGAATTATCTGAACGCTTTGATAAAGAGCGGTACGGATGTCTTGTGCGATGTTAGGAAAAACCCCATAAGCAGAATATATGGGTTCTCCAAATCTTCTCTTAAAAACGCCTGCGAGAAGTTGGGGATAGAATACAGGCATTTTCCGGAATTGGGTATTCCTGGCGAGTCAAGAAAAGAACTCAATACCCAGGATGACTACGATAAACTGTTCGCCTGGTATGAGAGAAACGTTTTGCCCAAGAACGATTCGTTTATTGATGAATTGATCGAGCTGTTAGGAGCCGGGAAAAATATTGCTTTGACTTGTTTTGAAGCCGATCCCGCTCAATGTCACAGAACCAGGATCTTAAATAAAATATCTTTGAAAACGGGAATGGATTCTGTCTTGATATAGTTATGGAAGTACCACGTAAAGAAAAGATACTGGTACTGGTAAAAACATATCCGACAAAATCTAAAAAGTATATTGAAACGGTTTGTACTGCCGGTATCAGAGAAGATGGATCCTGGGTAAGAATATTTCCAGTCCCGTTCAGGAGACTGGAAGATTATCATCGATTCAGCAAGTATCAATGGATAGAATGCTATCTTTATAAGACAAGCAAAGATACAAGGCCGGAAAGCTACCACATTGACGAAAGCAAAGAATTGTTATTTGGAGAAAGAATCGGCAAAGAATGATTTTTGCTTTTTCTCGGACATAATTATTTGGATTCCGGAGGGAATTTGAGTCTTATGATGGGAGGTTCGTCGGGGATATCGTCGATGGGGATGTCGTAGATGTGGAGGGAGGGTTCGTCGCGGTAGGTTGGGATGATGACTTCGGATTTGAGTTTGGTATTTGTGTTGAGGAGAATTGCTTCTTCGGGGAGGGTCTTGAGGGGGTGGAGGTCGATGCCGGTCTTGGTGAGGCCGTTGGGGTAGTGGAGGTAGAGGTAATCGGGGGTCTTGATTATTTTGACATTTCTGTCGGATGTGAGATCGGTTACGATCTCACCGTGGAAGGAGGGTTTGACTTTTTTGTACCAGGCGCCGGTTTTGGAGAAGAGGTTTATTGCTTCTTTTGGGAGGGTGCCGTCGCTTTTGGGGCCAATGTTAAGGAGGTAATTAGAGTCCTCGCAGAGGCAGCGGTCGATGGTTTTCGTTAGGTAGGATTTCGTGCGGTAGTCTTCGTTTGCACGGTAGCCCCAGCTTTGGGCTCCTACGCTGTCGCAGGTCTCGGTCAGGGGGCGTTTCCTGTTGGCCCAGTCGCCGAAGTCGCGTTCCGGGGTGGAGTAGTCGCCTTCGTTGCCGCCCCAGCCGCGGTTGTTGATTTTGATGTTGGGCTGGAGTTTCCTTACGAGGGCGTTCATCTCGGGGTCGTCGACGTTGGGGGGAATGTCCCAGAAGAGGCAGCAGATCTCGCCGTAGTTGGTTAAGAGCTCGCTGAGCTGGGCTTTTACGTGGGCGCGGTATTTGTCCATGTCGGGTTCGTCGCCGGGGTTTGGCTCCTTGAGCTGGTGGGAGCTTAGCTTGTTGTAGGCGTTGGGGTGGTGCCAGTCGGGGATGGAATAGTAAAGGCCGAATTTCATGTTGCGGCGTTTGCAGGCTTCGGAGAGCTCTTTAAGGACGTCTCTTTTGCAAGGGGTGTTCATGACGTTGAAGTCGGTGGTCTTCGTGTCCCACATGCAGAAGCCGTCATGGTGCTTAGAGGTGATGACGATGTATTCCGCGCCGAGGGACTCGGCGGCGTCTATGAACTTGTCCGGGTCGAAATGTTCGGCGGTGAACTTTGGGAGGTATTTTTCGTATTCGGCTTTGGAGAGGCCAAGCTTCATCCATTCCTGCTCGTGGTAGCCGCCGACCGAATAGACGCCCCAATGGATGAACATGCCGAGACGGCGGTCGAACATCTGCCAGGGGTTGGAATAAGCCTGGAGAGAAACAAAGGGAAGCAGTAAGAGAAAGAGAGATTTTTTCATATGATGGCTCCTTATAATTATTATACTAACTTACTCCGCAGATCAAGAAATAATGTCGGGAAAAAGAGACATGTTTATGGATGAATCGTTGACGTAAGATAAAAAGATAAACTGTATAATGGTATTGATTAGAGATGATAATCGAGTGACAAAACTAGTGACAAAATATATGTGTCAATACATATTAAAGAATGACATTTAAAGACTTGTTAGCTATTCTTTTCATAATAACCTATAGTGTGGAGATATATTCGTAGATCCAGGAAGTGGTGTAACGGGCTTCCTTTTTCATTTTTTGAATTTCTTTTGGAGTGAATAAATTTCTCACCTGATTGGTGAATTTCTGATTAATATGGATCTTTCCAAGGGTTTTTAGGGCTTGGATAAATAGGGCAGTTTTAAACGAGAGATTTTTGATCTCTCGTTCTGGAACATGCTTGAAATAAAGTTTAATCTTTGAGTCATTCAATGGAAAACATTTATAGCTTCCAGTACTTGCATAACAATAGATTGCCGGCACCTGAGTGGAGAGGCCGAGCATATTTAAAGCAGCGTTGCCTTCGGGGATTATATCCCAACCGAAGTTGCGTGCTATAGCTTTGGCGACGAGATCCGGATCGGGTTTAACATATTCATTTATAAAGTTATTGTATTTGGATTTGTAATAAATTCCTCTGGCAATGCGGCCAATGAATCCTGAACGTTCCAAACGGGTTATGACCTTACGAACATTGACACGGTTCGTAAGGTCATAAAAGTCTGCTAGAACGAACGGCTCTTTGGTTTTGGCAATTCTGTCTTTAATAGCTTGTGCGTAACTGTTTGTACTCATATTTCTCCTATATTTTTGTCACAAATAATATATAATATTTGTGACATGAAATCAAGAGGGTTAATCTGATCGTTCATAAGTAAGCGGTCGCGAAACGGGAAAAATTGCGTTTTGTGGTTTGAAGATGATGAGGAAGTTAGGGTAAGAACGGAGTTTTGGTAAAATGGAGGGAAACAAACAGGAGGTAGTTATGATCGATTTTCAGGATAGGATAAAAGACCACAGGTATGTCGGCACGGGAGAGGGGACGGTGTCTCGCGAGCGCGCGGTTTCCTCTATCTTCAAGATGGTGTACGGCTTGATGTTTTTGGGCTTGGCTTTGAGCGGGGGAGTGGCCTGGATGTTCTTTCGGACGGAAGCCTATAAGAGCGTGAACTTCACGCTGCTGATCGTTCTGGAATTGGCGCTGGTCATTATTTTGTCTTTTTGCTTCCAGAAGCTGTCGTATTGGGTGGCGCTGGGGATGTTCCTTTTGTATTCGGCGCTGAACGGAGCGACGCTGTCTGTTATTTTCCTTGCTTACCAGATAGGTACGATACAGAACGCTTTCTTTTTGACGGCGGGGATATTCGCCATTATGGCGATATACGGAACGGTTACGAAAGCGGACTGTTCGAAGGTGGGGTCTATCTGCGTCTTCGGGTTGCTTGGCATCATTCTCGCGTCTGTCGTGAACATCTTTCTGAAGAGTTCCGGACTGGACTGGGCGATATCTCTGATCGCCATTGCGGTCTTCACGGGGCTAACGATGTGGGACGCTCAGAAGATCAAAGCGCTGGCGAGCGTGGAAAGGGAACTGGGCAATGAGACGGCAAGGAAGCTGTCCGTTATGGGAGCGCTTATGCTGTATTTGGACTTTGTGAACCTGTTCCTTTCTTTGCTTAGAGTGATGGGAAGAAGGAAATAAGCTATTTATTTTAGAGATGTAATGCGCGCCGGTTCAAACAGATCCTCTATCGAACAGCCTAAAACTTGGGCTAGAGACTTGAGGTGCCATGCTTCGGCATGGTTTATGTTTTTCTTGCGCTGCTCGTAGAGCTGGATGGATCTTAAGCCTACTCCGGAGGCATTTGCCAACTCGGATTGCGAACAACCGTAAGCGGTTCGGATGCGTTTCAAACGCGTTTCCGGATGTTTTTCAAACATCATCCTGTCGACGTCGTCTGCGAAGCGATCTTCCGGAGCCTCATGGTAGATCTTGTACATTTGCATCACAGTCGTGAAAGGAAGCGTTTCGGAGATCTCCAGGAAGGTCCATTCAGATCTCCACTGATAATATGCTATGATCCAACCTGACCAATATGCTGGAGTTCTATGCATATTAGGCCTGGAAGGAGAGAAGTCCGTTCGGTCTGTTTTTTCCAACAATACATCCTGGGCCAATTCGATGCCGGATCTTCCATAGATAAGGATCTTATCGCCAGCTTCTATGCGGCGCGCGTATTTTGAAGTCGCGAAAAGCTGAAAGAATACGTCCGGATCTATTTTTAGATCGCTTACGGCGTAATCGGTCATATCGGCCAAACGATTCTGGACTTTATGAAGTAATGTTTCTGGGTATGCGCTCATCTTCATTTCCTATTCTTTCTCTGATGATTACATTAAGATATATCACTCTAGTGATATAAAAGCAAGTTAGAATTTGCCTTTGAGTTTTGATCTGATGTATTTGTTGGTGCCGGATTCGGTTGCGAGGTCGTATTTCTGATTGACGGCTTTGAAATACTTTTTTATGACTGACTTGGTGATTACGGAGTTGGGTTCCGCTTTCTTCCAGGGGTCTTCGCTGTGGGTGATGGTTTCCAGGGTTTTTCCGGAATAGGCTCCAAATGTAGCGGAGACTAGGTCGATGATTTGCTTTTCTTTGTCTGTTAAGGCGTCAGTGCTGCTGTTTAAGATGATGAAGCGGTCGTCGTCGATGGGGTTGTATTTGAAGCTTTTGAAGAGATGGTAGATCTCCTGGTAAACGGGGCCGTGAGGCCAGGCTTCGCATTCCTCGGGGAAGATGGGAGCGGATTCCAGGGCGAGGGAATATCCCTGGCAGAAGTAAAGGAGTTTTTGCAAGCCCAAGGGGGTTATCTCGCTAAGGTTGTTGAAAAGGCGGGCGATAGTTGAGCGGAGCTTGTCGGAAAAGGAGAATATCTTCTCAAGTTCGCAGGCGGTCTGGTAGGCTTTCCTATAGGCGGCGTTGGTGAGTTTGCTTTTGTTCTTCTCAAGCTGTTTCTTCATAAAGACGGGAGAAGCAAGGGCGGACCTTATTACGGCGGAATGCTTTTTTGAAGGGAAACAGCCGATTAGATATCTGGATATGGTAACTTCTCCGAAGCCAAGTGCTAAAGATAGGGGAGCTTGCCCTATGTTGTAGAGATTAAACAGTGTTTTGATCTCATCAATAGACACCAGATTTTCAAATTGTCTGTATTGCTCGTCATATTCTTTGATTTTCAAATCGATTATTCCATCAACATCCATTTCAGCCCCGCAGTACTGACAAATGGCTGATGAAAGAGAGAATTTATATGTTTTCCCTCTTATCTTTTTACGGTAAGGAGTTTTGATAATTTTATATTCTCTGTTTTTGCGACATTCAATGCAAAAATCTTCTTTCATTTTTTTCCCTCTTTAAAGTAATATTTTAATTTATATTTTTGCTCGTGGAACGATATTATTATCACAGTGTTTTCTTTAGTGTTATTTATTTTTATATATAAAGAGATTAAAACTAACTTTTTACCAATCCTTTCCTCTAACAAGACATTTTTGCCGAATATATATAATAATTCATCCTTGTATTCAATATGTTTATTTTGGGAAACATTGGAAAAATCATCGAAATTTAAAGTTAAGATTATTTCTTTTGCTTTATTTTTGTCAATTATGTAATTCGTAAATAGGTCAATGTTGTTTTGTCTGTTTTTGTTTAGAGCGAAACGACAGAGACCAATTTTAATCTTTTGTCTTACTTCCGCCAGATAATCCTCAATGTGAGTCTTATCAACTATTATTCGTTTGCGACTATTATGATAGTATTTTTTGTTTTTCATATCATATTATTATGATGGCTTTTTGTCAATATGCTATCTTGGCGATAGCGGTATACTCTCATAAGTAAGCGGTCGCGAAACGAGAAAAATTGCGTTTGATTAGACTTAAACGCTAAAAAGAACGCACGTTAAAGCGTGCTAAAAAGATTGAGCGAGGAGGAGGAAGGAATGGGGGTCTAGTTCCTCGGGACGGGAGGTGGGGGAGACGTTGGCCTGGGCGAAGGCTTCTGGGGTGATGTTGAGGGGCTTGAGGGAGGTTTGAAGCTGCTTCCTTCTTTGGGAGAAGGCTGTTTTGATGAGCTGCTGGGTTACGGCCCAGGTGGGAGGGTCGGGCCAGGTGATGGGGCCGATTTTGAGTATGGCGGAGTCGATGTGGGGCCTGGGGTAGAAGTTGTCCTGTTTGATGGTGGAGAGGCACTCGGTTGGGCCTAGGATCTGAAGCATGGCGTTAAGGGCGCCGTATCTTGGATCTCCGGGCTTTTGGGCGAGGCGAAGGGCTTCTTCCTTTTGGAGAGTGAAGGTGAGGGATCGGAATGGGATATTTGTGCTGATGAGCTTGGTGATGATCTCTTTGACGATGTAATAGGGGAGATTGGCGACGACTTTGGTGCAGGAGGAGTAGTCTTTGGGATCAGCTTGGAGAAAATCTTGGTTTCGGATTTCGGTTTTTGTGCCGGGGTAGAGTTCGGGCCAGAGTGATGTGAGGCGCTGGTCTATTTCGTAGGCGGTGACTTTTGCTCCGGCTTCTTCCATCATGCGGGTGAGGTGGCCTAAGCCCGAGCCTATCTCAAGGACGTGGTCGTTGGGCTGGATGTCGGCTGACGCGATGATCTTCTGGAGTTCCCTTTTGTGGAAGAGGAAGTTTTGGCCGAGGGAGCGCTTGGCTTGGAGTTCGTTTTTTTCGAGGAACTCCTTTAGGCTTGCGAGATGGTAGATGTCTGCGGTCATGCCAGGCGGGCGGCTAGTTTGATGGCTTGGAGGGCGGAGTGGTGGTCGGCCTGGTTTTCGCCGGCGATGTTGTAGGCGGTGCCGTGGTCGGGGGAGGTCCTTACGAAGGGGAGGCCTAAGGTAAGGTTGACGGCCTGGTCAAAGGAGAGAAGCTTGATGGGGATGAGGCCCTGGTCGTGGTACATGGCGACCACTACGTCGTACTTTTTGTTTTTTGCGAAGTGGAAGAGGGTGTCCGGGGGATAGGGGCCTCTTGCGTCGATGCCGATTATCCTGGCGTCTTCCACGGCGGGGGCGATGATGTCTAGGTCCTCGGGGCCGAGAAGGCCGTTTTCCCCGGCGTGGGGGTTAAGGCCGGCTACGGCTATTTTCGGTTCTTTGATGCCGAGATCTTTGGCAAGGCTGTCGGCCTGGACGATCTTGGAAAGGATCGCGTCGGAAGTTATGGCTGTGGGGACCTGGGAGAGAGGTATGTGGTGGGTGACAAGCACGACTTTAAGGTCAGGCGTGTAGAAAGCCATGGTCGCGTCGCTGGAGTTCGTTTCAGCGGCTAGAAAGTCCGTATGGCCCGCGTTCCTGTATCCTGCCATACGGATACCCTCCTTGTTGAGAGGGGCGGTGATTAGGGCACGCTGGGGGCCTTCCAGACAGTAGTGAGTGGCTTGCTTTAGACAGACCATGGCGAAATTGCCGCATTCAGCGGAAATGTGGCCGATCTCATAGTTGTCGGGAAGGGCTTCCTCGATCTCCTTGCTGGTGAGGAAGTCAGTCGGGGGTTCGAGGTCGAGATCCTCGGCGGTTTTCTTCCAAAAAGTTTCCGGGCCGACGAAGAGGAATTTCGCTTCTTCGGAGTCGAAGTCGTCCTGGTCGTTTTCTATAAGTTCGTTGTAGGCCTTGAGCATGACTTCCGGACCGACGCCGGCAATGTCGCCAGGAGTGATTATAAGTTCAAGAGGCATAGGATTTCTTTGGCGGCTTTGGTTCCGAGGTCGCCTTCGCCAAGGGAGGCTTTGACTTCTTTAAGATCGTTTACGGTCTTTTGGTAGGCGTTTTGGTCGTCCAGATATTTTTCGGCCCAGGGGACGATGCGTTCGGGAGTCATCTGGTATTGGATGAATTCCTGGACGATGCGTCTTTGGGCGATGATGTTGGCGAGGTTGATGAAGGGGATCTTCATGGCGATACGGGCCAGGAAGAAGGAAATGTAGTTGAGGCGGTAAAGGACAAGGATGGGCTTCTCCATTAGGGCGGCCTCAAAGGCCGCGGTACCGGAAGTGACAAGAACTACCTTGCTAAGGTGGACGATGTCGTACATGGATTCGTCGATGAGGCGGTAGTTCTGCTCGAAGTTCTGGATATTGGTTTTCTTTATGGCGTTCAGGAGAAGTTCCTTGAGGTTCGGTCTGGCGCAGGAGATAAGGAAGAAAACGTTCGGGTGAGTCTTCCTTATGTCTTCCGCGCTTTTAAGCATGGTGGGGAAGATCCATTTGATCTCGTTTTCGCGGCTGCCGGGAAGGAGGGCGACGAGATCTCTGTTCTCAGGGATATTGTTTTCTGTTTGGAAATCTTTGTCGGGCTGGAATTCCTTTATCTTGTTGATGATCCAGTGGCCGATGTGCTTGATCTTTATTTTGCTGGGATATTTGAACTTGTGCTCGGTTATCTGGAGCGTGTCGTTTTGGACCTTCCATTCGCCGCCTTTTTCGTAGACGTCGACTTCGAAGGGGAACATCACCATCATAAGGGAAATGCATTCCCTTATGGTGTTGATCCTCGAATGTCCCCAGGCCCAGATCTGGGGGGAGACAAGGTAGATGAGGGGAAGGTCGGGGTAAAGCTTGTGGAGCTTTTTGGCAAGCGCAAGGTTGAAGCCCGGGTAATCGATGAAGACTACGGCGTCGGGACGGCTGTCCTTGATAGTCTGGAGAACGGAGTTGTAGACTCTCCGGATGCGGGGGTAGTGCTTGATGACTTCTATGACGCCGATGACGGAAAGTTCGGTGATGTTGTGCGTGAGCGTAAGCCCGGCTTTTTCCATCTCGGCTCCGCCGATGCCGTAGAGCTCGAGGTCCGGCCTAGCGTCTTTAAGGGCTTTTACGGCGTGGGCGCCGCAAATGTCGCCGGAAGTTTCGCCCGCCACGAAGAAGATCTTAGGCATTACGGGCGTCCTTTGATTTTGATGATGGAGTCAACGAGCATGTAGATGCCGGCAATGATCGCGAAGATGGAGAAGTAGAGCTTAAGCTGCAGCGCGTCGAGGTTCCTGGCGATAAGGCTCGCAAGGTAGCTGAAGATTAGCATCAATATGACGAGCACCAAGGCGATCTTAATGTCGACCCAGCCTTTCTTGTAGTACTCCCAGACGGCGAAGAAGGTGACTGGGGGAAGCATGATGGCAAGGCTGGTGGCGACGGCCTCGTGCTGGCTGAACTTGCAGAAGTAGACAAGGCAGGGGACAAGTATGATGCCGCCTCCGATGCCAAAGAAGCCTGAGGCGAAGCCCGCTGCGGCGCCGATTATGATGATTATGAACCAATTGGTAGGCATTTTATTTCTTGTTCTGTTCTAGGCTGATGATGTAGGGAGAAATGAAGTTTATCCTCTGGGCGATGTTGAGAAGGTGGTCGCCGATCCTTTCGATGTTGCCGATGACGTCCAGGAAGAGGATGGTAGCGTTGGGGGAGCACTGGCCGGCTTCCAGACGCTTCATGTGGTTGGCGGTCAGTTTGCGGTGCATCTGGTTGAGATCTTCTTCAAGGGCGACGGCTTTCCCGGCCGCTTCGCGGTCGGCGTTCTCCAACGCAAGCATGACCTGGTCGAACTGCTTCTGCAGAAGGTCGTTTATCTCGGTCAATTCCCGGATGGCGGTGTCGGAAAGGGAGATCTGCTCGTCCTTGCGCTTCTGGGCCAGCTCGAGGATGTTTATGGCAAGGTCACCGATACGCTCGATGTCGTGGGAAATGTGCATCAGTTCGGGAAGCAGGGCGCCCTCGTCGTCGTTCAGGCTCTGGCGGGCGAGCGCCGAGGTGTAGCTCGTGATCTTCCTGTTGATGCTGTTGATGTCCTCCTCCCTTTTTCTGATCTTCTTTTCGAAGCGGACGCTGCCTTCGCAGAAGCAGAGATAGGCGTCGTCGCCGTTCTCGTCGGCGCGTTTAAGCATGAAGCGGATCTCGCTGACGATCTGGGAGAGAGCCAGGGCGGGCGTTTTCAGAAGGCGCTCGTCAAGCATGGCGTGCTCGGATTCCACCGCTTCCTCCCTTACCGGTATGAGCTTTTCGCAGATCCAGGCCAGGGTCCCGGTGAAGGGAACGAGGACGATGACGTTGAGAACGTTGAAGACCGTGTTGGCCATGGCGATGTGGCGGACGATGTTCTCGTTGTGGCCGCCCAAGACTTCGCCGGCCGTCATGCAGTTGATGAGGTAGAGGAAGATCGGCTCGCCTTTGTAGAGAATATAAAAGAGCGGCAGCATGAAGAGCGAGCCGCCCACCTTGATGATCGTGTTGACAAGGGCCGCCCTACGAGCTTTCCTGTTGGCGCCGATGGCGGCGAGGTTGGCGGTGATGGTCGTGCCGATGTTACAGCCAAGGACCAGCGGGAAAGAGGTGTAGAAGTTGACCAGCCCGCTGCCTGCCAGAGCCATGACGACGCCGATCGTGGCGGCGGAACTCTGCACAATCATGGTGGCGACGGTGCCTATGACAAGGGCCGCTATAATGTGCGTGAGAGGCATCAAGCCGTTGGCGGCCGGAGCGCAGTCGAAGGAGCGGAAAACGTTGACGAAAGTCGGCGAGGTCCTTAAGGGCACGAGCGTCTGGTTCATCATGTCCATGCCGAAGAAGAGAAGGCCGAAGCCCATTATGACGTCGCCCCAGTAGCGCCCGGCGGCTTTTTTGCTCGAAAGCCTGACGATCAAGCCGATCAGCACGCAGGGAAGCGCCACATCGGAAAGCCCGAAGGCCATGATCTGCGGCGTAATGGTCGTGCCGATGCAGCTGCCGAAGATAACGCTGATGGCCTGCTCAAGGTTCATTAAGCCGGCGTTCACAAAGCCTACGACCATGACGGTCGAGGCGCTGGAACTTTGGACTATGGCTGTTATGACGGTGCCGACGACGATGCCGGTGAACTTGTTCTTGACGAAGAGCTGAAGGATGCTTTTAAGCCTGGCGCCGGCAACGGACTGCAATCCTTCCGACATCATGGTCATACCTAAAAGGAAGAGCGCCATGCCGCCTAATATCGCGATGATGACGGAAGTGGTGTTGATGACGACGGACTGGAAGTGCAGTCCTCGCATGTTGGAGACGCCCGGCATCTCCACTTCCGCTATGACTTCCGTTTCGCCGGTAGTCTTGCCGGCCGTTATAAGAGTGCCGCCGGTGCCGGTCTCGTCGGTCTTGATCTCTTTCGCGGACAGCCGGCAGCCGGAGAAGGGGTCGATCGCGAAATGAATGGGAACATCCGGGAGCGGGTTACCGTCTTTGTCGTAGACCGTAAGCGAGAGCATATCCGGGCTCGTGCGGCCGGAAAGGATCTCCTGGCGGGTGTTGTGAAGGGAAAGGCCTGAAACGATCCTTATCTCACAGCTGACTTCGCCGAAGGGGGATTGCGCCACGGCGCTGATGTGGTGGTCGCCAGTGATCCTGCCGATAGAGACTTTTGCCTCGGCCGTGCCGCCGGCGTCGGTTTTGACCGCTTCGCCGCCGGGGAAGGTGATCTCGGGATCCATTTCGCGCTGACGGAAGATCACTTCCGCGTCGTTGACAGGATCGCGCTGGCCCTTGCCGCCCAAAAGGCCGGGAACTAGGGGCCCCTCGACCTTTACTCTTAAGGTCACGTTCGTCATGGGCGGAACACAGACGACCGCTTCCCCTAAGGGCGAGATTGCTTCGGGATAATTCTCCTGCCCTTTGGAACAGCCGAGGAGGAGGATGGCGATGATCGTAGGTAAAAGATAGCGCATCAATCTTTCGTAAGAAGGGTTATGCGTTGAGCGATGTTGAGAAGGTGCCTGGTCATGCGGGACATGATCGTAACGGAGTCGTTGATAAGGACGGCGATCTTGATGGAGCGCATGTCGGATTGGTCGCCGGCGGAGTATTCGCTCTGGATCTCGTTGTCAAGCTGCTCGAGCACTTTCCTGCGAATGATGAGCGTGGCCGTGATGTCCTCCCTTTCCTTGCTTTTGCCTTTCAGGGCTCTCAGTATTTCGGAGCAGTAGAGGTCCATGGCGGAGAAATAATCCTCGATGGGCTTGACGGATTCCTTGTGGGCCAAAAGGTCCCTTTCCGCGCAGTTCTTCGCCATGTGCAGGAAGTTGACGGCGATGTCGCCGATACGCTCGATGTCGTGCGCCACGTGGATGTAGGCCGGGACGCGCTCGGCGTTTGCTTTGTCAACGTTGAATTCGGAGAGCCAGGTAAGGAAGGAGCTGACGTCGCGCTGGAAGTCGTCCAGGTCGTTCTCGTAATTTATGATCTCCTGGTCTTTGCTGAAATCGTTGTCCATGAAGGCATGGTAGGCGGAGCGCATCATGTCCTGGCCTTTCTCAAGAGCCTCGATAGTGATCCTCCTGAGCTGGGAGAAGGCGAGGTTGGGAGTCATGAGAAGACGCGTGTCGAGAACGTAGGTGCGTTCGTTTTCCATCGCCTTGACGGGAATGATCTTTTCACTAAGCTTAACGAGCAGGGAAGAGAAGGGGAGAAGCAGAAGCGCCGTCAGAAGGTTCACCATGGTGTGCGCCATGGCGGCGTGGCGGCCTAACAGGTCCCCTCTGAAAGCGTCGCCCGGGATGAAGGCGTCGAAGAAAAGCAAAGCTAGCGACCTGTCGCCTATTTTGATGAAGAAGCAGGCCGTGCCGAGGGCGACGGTGAAGAGGTTAATGATCGTGTGGATGACGGCGACGCGGTGCGCGGCCCTCGACGTTCCCTTGGCGGAAAGATGGACCGCGATGGATTTGCCAAGGTTGCAGCCGAGGATAAGGGGGCAGATGGTAGCCAAGTTCATCATGCCGGAGCAGGCAAGGATGATGACGGCGCCGACGGTCGCCGCGCTGCTTCTTAGCAGAGCGCTGACAAAGAAAGCGGCGAAGAAACAGTAAAGGAAGGGGAGGACCTTTCCGGTAGAGCAGTCGAAGACTTGGCCGATCTCTCTGAAGTATTCGCTGCCTGATAGGGGAGTCAGAGTCTCTTCCAAAAGGTAAAGGGCAAGGAAGACCGTGCCGAACCCGAAGAAGATCCTGCTGAGCGCGTGCCAGAAGTCGCCGCGGCGGCCGGGAACGAGCCTGAAGACGGCGCCAAGGATAAGGGCCGGCATGATAAGGCCGTAAAGCCGGCAGGCCATGATTTGGGGCGCGACGGTGGAGCCGATGTTGCAGCCAAGGATCAGCGGAACGGAAACGGAAAGGGAGAGCAGTCCCGCGTTCACGAAGCCTACGACCATGTCGCTGGCGGCGCCGGAGGACTGCAGAATGGCGGTTACGAAAGCGGCCTTGAAAAGGTCGGAGATCGGGCGGCGCTCCTTGGAGTTGAAGAGGGCTTTCAGTTTCTCGCTGACGGCCGTCCTCAAGCCGAAGGACATGAAGACCAAGCCGAGGAAGAAGAGCGAGAAGAAGCCGAGGAGTTTAAGAAGCAGGGCGCCCTTGTCGATGGTCTGGACTGTGAAGCAGAAGCTGTCGTAGGAGGGGACTTCCGCTCGGAGATAGCTTTTGCCGGAAACTTTCGCGCCTTTTATGAAGACTTTGACCTGGCCGTTTTCGTCGGAAGTCAAAGTGTCGGCGCTGAATTCTACTTTGGGCGAGGAACCCTCGCAGAAGAAGTGGACGGGAACGTCGGTTCTGGGACTCCCGTCGTCGTTGCAGAAACTGAGGGAAAGTGGTTCCTTGCTGGAGAGGCCGCTGACGGCCTGCTGATTGTCGCCCGTGACGAGTACGCCCCAGTGGAAAGAGAAAGTCGTTTCTTTCTTGGTGCCGTCAGGCAGACGGAAGCTGGCCTTGGCGTGGTGCGTGCCGGGAGTGGGCGCGATCTTTACCACCGCCTGGGCGAGGCCTTTTTCGTCGGACTGGACGCTCTTCTCGTTGGGGAAAGTAACGGCGCCGTCGTCCGACTCGAAAGAAATTTTAACGCCCGGAACAGGCCTGCCGGAGGAATTGAAGACTTTGACCGCCATGCACTGGATCTCGGTGGAATCGCCGAGGCAGCGGTTGGCGTCCTGCGCTTCAAGGCTGTCGGGAACTCCGCCCGATTGCGAGCAGGCGGATAGCAGAAGCGCTGCTGAAAGAAGTATGCCTAGGAGGCGTTGGGAGATTTTCAAAAGGTCCCTTGGGTATTTGTTTTTAAAAAGCGGAGCGGCGTGCGCCGCTCCGCTTTCTCTTTTTTAGTCAAGCTTTATTTCAGAAAGTTTCTGATAGAGCTTGAAGCGGCGTTCCATCAGTTTCGCGCCTTTTTCGACCAGGGCTTCCGCGGTGGCGGGATCCTGGGCTTTCAGCTGACGGAAGCGGTTTTCGCCGAAGGCGTACTCGGCGTAAGGCAGCGTGGGCGCCTTAGAGTCGAGCTGCAGCGGCTGTTCCAGGGCAGGATTGTACCTGTAGAGGAGCCAGGCGCCGCTGTTGACGGCCTTCTGCTGCTCTCTGAGGCCGGTCGTCATGTTGATGCCGTGGGCGATGCAGTGAGCGTAGCAGATGATCAGCGACGGACCGTCGTAAGCTTCAGCCTCGTTGAAGGCTTTGACAGCCTGGGCGGGGTTGGCGCCCAAGGAGACGGAAGCGACGTAGACGTTGCCGTAGGTCATGGCGATCATGCCGAGGTCCTTTTTCGGCATTCTCTTGCCGCCGGCCGCGAAGAGGGCCTTGGCGCCAAGCGGAGTAGCCTTGGACATCTGGCCGCCGGTGTTACTGTAGACTTCCGTGTCGAGGACCAGGATGTTGACGTTGCGGCCGGAAGCGATGACGTGGTCGAGTCCGCCGTAGCCGATGTCGTAAGCCCAGCCGTCGCCGCCAAGGATCCAGACGGATTTCTTGACGAGGTAGTCGGCCAGGGAGTAGAGCTGCTTGGCTTCCTGCTTGTCGCACTTAGAGAGGCGCTCTTTCAATTCAGCGACTCTGGCGCGCTGCTCTTCGATCTCAGTCTGGTTGGTCTGAGGAGCGTTCTTGATGGCTTCGAGGAGCGGCTTGCACTCGGCGGAGCATTCGCAGGCCAAGAGCTTGTCGATCAGTTCGAGCGCGAAGCCTTTGAACTTGTCGACGCCCAGTCTCATGCCGAGACCGAATTCCGCGTTGTCCTCAAAGAGAGAGTTGGACCAAGCCGGGCCGCGGCCGTCGGCGCGCTGGCAGTACGGCGTGGTCGGCAGGTTGCCGCCGTAAATGGAGGAGCAGCCCGTCGCGTTGGCGATCATGGCTCTGTCGCCGAAGAGCTGGCTGAGGAGCTTCACATACGGAGTTTCGCCGCAGCCGGCGCAGGCGCCGCTGTACTCGAACAGAGGACGGCGGAGCTGGCTGCCCTTGACGGTGGTCGGGTTGGTCAGTTCGGCTTTCGTTTCGGGGAGATTGAGGAAGAAGGCGTAGTTCTTGGCTTCGGCTTCTCTCAAAGGCTCCTGCTTCTGCATATTGATGGCTTTCTTGCCTTCCTCGGTCTTGGACTTGGCGGGGCACATCTCGACGCAGGCGCCGCAGCCCGTGCAGTCTTCCGGAGCGATCTGGACGGTGAACTTTAGGCCAGCGAAAGCGGGCGTCTTGGCGTCGGTGGACTTGAAGGTCTCGGGAGCGCCTTCGGCGGCTTTCGGCTCATAGGCCTTGATGCGGATGGCGGCGTGCGGGCAGTACAGGGAGCACATGCCGCACTGGATACAAGTATTGGGATCCCAGACCGGGATGTTGACGGCGATGTTTCTCTTCTCGTACTGCGTCGTGGCGGTCGGGAAGGTGCCGTCCACCGGCATGGCGGAGACAGGCAGATCGTTGCCGTTGCCGGCGATCATGACGCCCGTCACCTTCTGGACGAATTCCGGAGCGTCGGAAGGCACGGCGGGCTTCATCGGTTTCTCGGTGTTGACGACCATCTTGTCCTTCGGCATTTCGGAAACGGCCTGGAGACCGGCGTCGACGGCCTTGTTGTTCATGGCCACGACGGCTTCGCCCTTCTTGCTATAGGACTTGACGATGTATTCCCTGATCTTGGCGACCGCGGTCTCGGGATCCATGACCTTACTGATCATGAAGAAGGCGGTCTGAAGGATGGTGTTTGTCCTGCTGCCAAGGCCGATCTTCTCAGCTTCTTTGATGGCGTTGACCGTGAAGAAGCGGGCCTTCTTTTGGATCAGCTGTTCCTGGACCTTCTTGGGCAGATGCTGCCAGGTCTCTTCCGCGGTGTCATAGAGGGAGGAGACGAGGAAGGTGCCGCCTTCTTTCAGGTTGGAGAGCATGTCGTACTTCTCGAGGAAGGAGTACTGGTGGCAGGCGATGAAGTCAGCCTTCGTGATCAGGTAAGCGCTCGCGATGGGGTTCTTGCCGAAACGGAGGTGGGAGGTCGTCAAGCCGCCGGCCTTCTTGGAGTCATAGACGAAGTAGCCCTGGGCGTAGTTGTCGGTGTAGTTGCCGATGATCTTAATGGAGTTCTTGTTGGCGCCGACCGTGCCGTCGGAACCGAGGCCGTAGAACATGGCGCAGTAGGTGTCGGTGTTTTCCTCAGCCTGCCAGGCAGGATCGTAAGGAAGGCTGGTGCCCATAACGTCGTCGTTGATGCCGATCGTGAAGTGATTCTTCGGTTCTTTGGCTTCGAGGTTGTCGAGGATGCCTTTGCACATGGCGTCCGTGAATTCCTTGCTGCCGAGGCCGTAGCGGCCGCCGACCACCACGGGCATGGCAAAGGGCGCCTTGCCGGTCTGGACGGCTTCCGCCAGAGCGGAGCAAACGTCTTCGTAAAGCGGTTCGCCCTGGGAGCCGGGCTCTTTAGTTCTGTCGAGGACGGCCACGCGCTTGACGGTCTTCGGCATGGCGGCCGCGAACATCTCGCCGGCAAACGGACGGAAGAGGCGGACTTTCACGAGACCGACCTTCTTGCCCTGCTTGGCGAGAGCGGTAACGACTTCTTCCATGGTGCCGGCGCCGGAACCCATGGCGACGACCACGTTCTCGGCTTCGGGATGACCGACGTACTCGTAGACCTTATACTGACGGCCGACGATAGAGGCGAACTCATCCATGGCGGCCTGCACGAGCTGCGGGCAAGCCTGATAGTATTTGTTGACGGTCTCGCGACCCTGGAAGTAAACGTCAGGGTTTTGGGCGGTGCCGCGCATAGAGGGCCTATCCGGGCAGAGGCCGCGCTTACGGTTCTCAAGCACGAGGTCGAAGGGAATCATCTTCTTCATGTCTTCATAATCGAGGACCTCGACCTTCTGAATTTCATGAGAGGTACGGAAGCCGTCGAAGAAGTGCACGAAAGGAACTCTGCTGGTCAAAGTCGCTTTCTGGGCGATGAGGGCGAAGTCCATGACTTCCTGGACCGTGTTGGAGCAGAGCATGGCGAAGCCGGTCTGACGAACGGCCATCACATCGGAATGGTCGCCGAAAATGGAAAGACCCTGGCAGGCCAAGGCGCGGGCGGTGACGTGGAAGACCGTAGAGGTCAGTTCGCCGGCGATCTTGTACATGTTCGGGATCATCAGAAGCAGGCCCTGGGAGGCCGTAAAGGTCGTCGTCAAAGCGCCGGCGGTAAGGGCGCCGTGCACAGCGCCGGAAGCGCCGCCTTCGGACTGAAGTTCGGAAACGGAGGGGATGGTGCCCCAGATGTTGGGCTGATTCGCGGCGGATTTGGCGTCGGAGATCTCACCCATGGGGGAGGAAGGCGTGATCGGGTAAATGGCGATCACTTCGTTTGTGGCGTGGGCCACGTGGGCGGCTGCGGTATTGCCGTCCATACACTCTTTTTTGCGAGCCATAGCGTTCCTTTTTTAATTTGTGGTTAAAAAATAGTTTTACACGAATTATTGATCAATTATAGCAAATGCCCCGAGGCCTCCGCAAGGAGGAGTTTGGAGAGCGACCACTTGATTTTTAACCGCCGTTTTTGATATTATGTCCTCACATGTTTTTTGTGATGAGGGCGGCTAGCTCAGTTGGTTAGAGCGCATGCTCGACATGCATGAGGTCACTGGTTCAAATCCAGTGTCGCCCACCATCTCCTTTCTTTTTAGACCAAAGCACACCTATTTATGAAGGGAATCCTCTATCTATTATTATTCGCGGCGGTGCTTGGTGGAGGCTGGTATGCCTATAAGTACTGGCAGGAATCTCAATCCGGCGCCAAAGTTGAAACCGTTCCTGTCGCTCCAGTTATCAAGCGCGACATAAGCGACGTTCTCGAGGAAACAGGCACCATCAACCCGGTCAACAAAGTCGCCATCAAATCAGAAGTTTCAGGCCGCGTTCAAAACGTCTACGTTGAGGACGGGATGATGGTGACATCCGGCTTCGTCCTGGTGGAACTGGACAAGACGGACCTTCTCAACACCAGAAAAGACCTGGAGTATGAACTGAAGGAAGCGGAGCTGAACTACGACAGGGCCAAGATCGATTACGACAGGAACAACGAGCTCTTTAAAAAGAAGATCATCTCCTACGACGCCTACGACCAGGTGAAGACGACGCTCGACCTGAGGTCCAATACGGTTCTGAAGGTCATAACGAAGCTCGACACCAACACCGACAACTTAAAGAAGACCACCATTTTCTCGCCCACGTCCGGCACGGTCCTCAACAAGAACATCGAAGTCGGCGAAATGGTCGTGGGAGCGAACTCCGTTTCAAGCGGCACCGAAATGATGACGGTGGCTGACCTCAAGGATCTGGAAGTCAGTTCCTATGTCAACGAGATTGACGTGACCAGGCTGCACGTCGGGCAGAATATCGAGATAACCGTCGACAGCACGCCCGGCGTAGACTACAGCGGCGTCGTCACGCATGTGGCGCCCATGAGCAGCTCCAGCTCGGGTTCCTCCGCAGGCTCCTCCTCCTCGTCCTCAAGCAAGGACGGCTTCGAAGTGAGGATCGCCGTTAAAGGCGACGTCAGTCAGCTGAAGATGGGCATGACCGCCAATATCACCGCGATCCTGAAGGAAGTCAAGGACGCCCTGGCTGTTCCGCTCTCCTCGGTCTTCTGCGACAATTACGAGCTTGCCCCCTCAAACCAGAAATATTACGTCTATGTGGAAAAACCTGCCGTGGCCTCCGACAACGGGAAACAGCCCGAGCAGGAATTTGAGAAAAGAGACGTGACGATAGGCGTCACCGATACAAGTGGCGCCGAAATAAAGAGTGGACTGACTGAGGGCGAAAAAGTCGCCATAAAGCGTCCGCCTTCTATGAGCGAACCTGTCCGCAATCACGATTGGATGCGCAGGGGACGTTAAAATTTTAAGGAGATAATATGAAAAAGGTCATACTTTACGCCGTTGCTCTCTTTACCCTTTTAGGCTGCAGCTATGGGAACGTCAGGATCACCAAGTCCGAGCGCTACACCTTCCAGCCGAGGCCCCGCTTCAGGATCAATTACAATGTCACGAACGATAGGGGAGAGAACATCACCCAGGAGATCCTCACCAACAATCCTGAGGAATGGCTTCTCTTCACCGAGATCTGCGACAAAGTCAAATTCGTACTGGAAGACGAGGACAAGGGCTACATCTGCGTGAACGACCCCTACGAGGAAGTCTCTTTTGTCGTCGACATCGGTTTTTCCGCTTTCTACCAGAAACGCGTGACGGAGGAAATGCTCTGGAATCTCCCGACCGCCACGCTGCTGCCCGGCTGCGACAAAGGCGAGACGAGGGTCCACTATCTCTCCATCACCATGCTTGCCCCTCTGCCCGGCCTCAACGGCTTAGCCGAACTCTGGCGAGGCGAAACGATCTTAGAAGACCAGAACGAGACCATCTCCATTCCCTCGCTCCTCATGATCGAGGACATTCTTGACAATTTCCCCAAAGCTCTGCGCTGATAATGCCGAAAACGGTCGTTGAACTGATCGACATCTGCAAGACCTACGACACCGGCGCCGCCGCCTTCGAGGCCCTGCACAAGATAAACCTCGTTATCGAGGAGGGCGAGTTTTTGGCCATCATCGGCCCTTCGGGATCAGGCAAATCGACTTTAATGCACATTCTAGGCTGCCTTGATACTCCTACTTCCGGCAGAATGCTTTTGGAAGGAAAGGACATCAGCCGCATGAGCGCCAACGAGCTCTCAGCCGTCCGCAACAAAAGGATCGGCTTCGTTTTCCAAACCTTCAACCTGCTTCCGCGTTTCAACATTCTCCAGAACGTGGAGCTGCCCATGGTCTACGGCGGAGTCTCGCCCTTCGAGCGCAAAAGAAGGGCCATGGACATTCTTAAGATGGTGGGCCTGGATGACCGCTGGAACCATCTGCCGCAGGAACTCTCCGGCGGACAAAGGCAGAGGGCGGCCATCGCCAGGGCTCTCATCATGAATCCCGCCATGGTCTTCGCGGACGAGCCGACGGGCAACCTTGATACCAAGACCGGCGCCCAGATCATGGAGCTCTTCAAAGAGCTTAACAACGCCGGGCATACGATAATCTTAGTTACGCACGACAAGGACATCGCCGCCCAGACAAAGCGTCAGATCGAGATCAGGGACGGAAGGATAAAAGAGGCATAAATGGGTCTTATTCACGGCATAATGGTTGGCTGCAAGGAAATGTGGGCGCACAAGATGCGCTCCTTCCTCACCATGCTCGGCGTCATATTGGGCGTCGCGGCATTGGCCGCGATGTTCGCCTTCATGGAAGGCATGATCGCCGACATGCAGAAGTTCATCCGTGAGACCGGCGGCGTCGAGCGCGTGACCTGCTCCAGCGACCAGATCCCGGAAGACCAGCTGCCTTTCTCCTCGCTGAACCGTCAGCGCCGCATGAAAGACATCCAGGCCCTCATGAACAACATTCCGGAGATAGACGAGTTTTCGCCGGAAGTCACATTGGGCCGCGATTACCCCGTCCAGTACCTTAACAAGACCGTCAGGGTGGAAGTCCGAGGCGTGACGGTAGGGGAGCTGGCTCTCAGAAATTACGACGTGGAGAAGGGCCGCTTCATCTGCGACATCGACAGGGTGGAGCGCCAGAGAGTGGCGGTCATAGGAACTTATCCCTCCGACGAACTGTTCGGCCAATACGCCAACCCTCTGGGCCGCACCATAAGGATCGGCAACAAGAATTTCCGGGTCGTCGGCGTTTTGAAGCACTACACCGCCGGCATGGGCGGACAGAACTGGATGAACTGGAAGAACCGCATCGTCTTCATCCCGATGGAGACCGCCTGGCTCTGCTTCACGCACAACAAGGACATCCCTGCCCTAGATATTCAGGTAAAAGACACCTCTAAGGTCGCGGAGATCTCGCAGCGCGCGCAGCAAGTCCTCTTCCATACTCACCGCCACATCAGCTGCCTGCAGATGAGGACCAACGAGGAGATGGTCGAGAACTTCTCGAGCCGCACCGCCGCCTTCAACATAACGCTGGGCATCGTCGCCTCCATTTCTATGCTTGTCGGCGGCATCGGCATCATGAACATCATGCTGGCGTCCATCAACGAGCGCATCCGCGAGATCGGCATCAGAAAAGCCATCGGCGCCCGAAACATCGACATCCTGCTCCAGGTCATTGTCGAAGCCGTATTGTTGTCCATCCTGGGAGGGGTGCTCGGGGTGGGCGTCAGCCTATTGCTTACAAAATTCATTACTTTCTTCGTTAAAGAGAACCTTTCCGCGCCGATCGTGAAACCCGAGCAGCTGCTCTTCGCTTTCAGCGTATCCGTCATAGTCGGCATAGTTTTCGGTATTTTCCCGGCTTTCAAAGCCGCCCGTCTCGATCCTATAGAGGCCTTGCGTCACGAGTAAGGCCTGATACCGTTGCGCCAAAAGTTCCGTTTTGGTATAATTCTCCTAATATTTAGTTTGAAAATGTGTGTTCACTTCGCCCTAAAAAGCGAAATAACCTTTTGGTGCTAACTTATGCATAAAAGATCTTATCTTGTGTTGGTAGGATTGCTCCTGCTGACTGTTTCCCTTGGTCTCATGGCGGAAGAAAACGAGACGATGTCAACGACCGACCTCGAACAGTCCGAAGCCGCGATGTTCAGCGAACTTGACGCTTTGACCGAAAAAGTCTTCACGGACATGGAAGCCGCTGAAAAGAACTCCGAGACCACTAACAAGGAAGTCAAGGAGATACAGTTCCAGGACGCCACCGCGCAAACGCCGACTGGCACGGAGATCAAGCCTCCCACCGCTCCCGAAAAGAAGCAAGTCAACGAAGACGAATTGGAAATGATGTCCGAGCAGGACGTCAAGTTCATTGAAAATAAAGTCCAGCAGGTGAAAAGCAATCCCATCGAGACTATCGACGAGAAACATTCGAATATCGAGTTCTCAGACAGGACGGACGTGCTCTTCCAAAATTCTTTCCAGAAAGACCTCGAGCCCGAGCTTCCTCCGGGAGCGCGCTTCTGGGAAGCCGCGACGCCGAGCGTTGAAACGCTCGGAAAGAACGTGGACAAGAACTTGTTGGCCGGCGAAGTTGACGACGGTTTCATCCACACCAACGTTTACGTCAGGCTCCGCGACTGCATCACCATGGGCTTGGAAAAGAACTTGGGACTTACCATTGAGCGCTACAACCCCGAATACGCCAGGGAAGGCATCCGTATAGCCAAAGGCGCGTTTGACCCGTATTTCGCCGCCAGCATCCACTGGGAAGGCGCCAAGCAGCCCCGTCCTTACGTCAAGGTCCAGAGCTATAAGAAGAAATTCGCCGTGGGCCGCGATCCCCAGACCGGCCAGCCCATCTACAAGACCTTCAACATTCCCTACAACACCAAGCTGCACATCGGCAACTCTGAAACGGAAGGCACGACCTACAAGATGGGCATCCAGGGCAAGTTCGCGACCGGTATCCAGTACACCTTGGGCGCCGGCTTTACGCGCAGCTGGACCGACCAGAAGAACAACATGTGGGGCAACCCGCTCTTCAGTGCCGCCACGACGGTCAGCCTGGAAATTCCTATTCTGAGAGGCTTCGGCGTGGACGTCAACATGGCTCCCGTGAGAGTCGCCAGGAACAACTGGAGGATCGCCAAGGAATCCCTCGACGATTACATGCAGACCTTCATCACGCAGATCGTGGCCGACTACTGGACGCTCTATTATTGGCGCGAACAGACGGGCGCCGAGGAATACACCTTAGACCTCGCCAAGAACCTTCTCTATGTGACTAGCAACAAGCGCGCCGTAGGATTAGTCGCCAGCAACGAAGTGATCCAGGCGGAAGCCAGGATCGCCAGCCAGGAACAGGCTCTCCTTTCCTCCCGCAACGCCATCAGGGACAGCGAAGACAATCTCCGCTACATCATCAACTTCGAGATGAACGATCTCTATCGTCCGAAAGCGCTCAGACCTTATCAGTACCATCTCGTTCCTCTGGAAAAACCGCAGGTCACGGACGTCAACTTAAACGAGGCTGAACTGATCGAGACCGCCCTTATCAAGAGGAAAACGCTGGAAGTCGCGAAACTGCAGCTGAAGAACGCCAAAGAGAATCTGAAGGTCGCCAAATCTAATCTGCTGCCGAAACTCTCCGTCGTGACTGAAGCCGGCTTCACCGGCGTCGGCAATACGCACGACAGGGCCTTCACTGACGAAGCGACCGGCCGCCACATGAACTGGATGGTGGGCCTCGACTTCGTGACGCCTGTCTTCTTCTGGAGCTTCGTGGGCGACTACCGCCAGGCCAAGTACGCCAAGGAACAGGCTACGCTTTCCGTTGAGAACGTCCAGCAGGCCATCACCATCGAGGTCAGGACCGCAATCAGAGCCGTCCAGACGAACAGGAAGCGCATCACGGCCGCCAGGGAAGCGACCAGGCTCGCTTACGAGCAGCTCTACTACGAGCAGGAAAAATACAAAGCGGGCTTAGTCACGACCTACGAAGTTCTGGAACTCCAGAGCGACCTGGCCCAGGCTCTTTCCGCCGAGATCAAGGCGCTGGTCGACTGGCGCATCTCGATGAGCGCGCTCTCGCGCGCCGTGGGCCTCGCCCTCGACTTCAACGATGTCGTGATAGAAGACTACTACAAGCTTCCCAAGAACGAAGAAGCTTATTTCACTCGTTTCTTATTTCAGTAAGAATTAAGGAGTTTTATGCGCTGGTCTAAGGCTTTGCTGCCCACCATGAAGGACAGCCCCAAGGACGCGGAGGTCATCAGCCATATCCTGATGGCCCGAGCCGGACTCATCAGGAAAGTCGGTTCCGGTCTGTACGAATATCTGCCGGCCGGACAGAACGTGCTTTTGAAGCTTGAAAAGATCATTAGGGAAGAGCTGGCGAAAGTCGACATGCAGGAAATACTGATGCCGATACTGGCCCCCAGTGAACTCTGGGAAGAATCCGGCCGCCGCTTCGCCTACGGCAAAGAAATGATGGTCGTCAGAGACCGCCACGATCACGACTACATCCTCTGCCCGACGCACGAGGAGACCGTGACCGACCTCGCCAGAAGGGAGATAAGATCCTATAAGCAGCTGCCTTTCGCGGTCTATCACATCCAGCTGAAATTCAGGGACGAAGTGAGGCCCCGTTTCGGCGTCATGCGCAGCCGCGAATTCATCATGAAGGACGGCTATTCCTTCCACACCAGCCAGGAAGACCTTGAAAGATATTACGCCATCGTCTGCGAAGCCTACAAGAAGATCTTCAAGCGCGCGGGATTGGACACCAGAGTCGTCATCGGGCACTCCGGCGCCATCGGCGGCAAGGTCGCGCACGAACTGATGGTATTGGCCAAGACCGGCGAATCGCTCATCCTTTCCTGCTCTGATCCGGAATGCGGCTACACCGCCACCGACGAAACGTCTGACGGCACGATTCTGGATCTTCCGCAGGAAGCCAACGACAAGCCGATCGAGAAGGTCGCTACTCCGCACATGAACACCATTGAGAAGCTGGCGGAATTCCTTAAACTCAAACAGTCCCAGACCATCAAGGCCACGCTCTTCGACTGCGACGGCAGACTCGTCATCGTCTTCATAAGAGGGGACAGGGAAGTCAACGAAGCTAAGCTCTCTCGCTTGACCGGCTGCGCGCCGCAAATGGCGGGGGACAAGCTCCTCGAGAATTTCAAAGGCAAAGTGGCCCCGGGCTTCTGCGGCCCCATCGACCTCAACAAAGTCGAAGGACTCACGGTCTATTTCGACAACACCGTGAGAAATTTGGTCGGCGCGGCTACCGGCGCCAATGAGGAAGGCTATCACTATGTCAACGTCACGCCTGCTAGGGATCTCCCTTGGGCCGAGTACACCGATCTGGCCGTCATGGTGGAAGGCGACCTCTGCCCGAAGTGCGGCAAACCGATGACGGAATGCCGCGGCATCGAAGTCGGCAACATCTTTCAGCTCGGAACGAAATATTCCAGCGCCATGGGCGCCACCTATTCCGACGAGAACAACGTGGAGAAGCCCTTCATCATGGGCTGCTACGGCTTGGGCGTCGGCAGAACGGTTGCCGCGGCGGTCGAGAGCTGCCACGACGAATTCGGCATCAAATGGCCGAAAGCCATTGCGCCTTACGACATGGTCGTGCAGATCCTTGACCTTGGCGACGAAGCCGTCGTCAAGAAGGCCGAGGAACTCTACGAAGCCCTGAAAGAAAAAGGCTATTCCGTTATCTTGGACGACCGCGACCAGAAGCCCGGCTTCAAGTTCAAAGACAGCGACCTCATCGGCTTTCCCGTGAGAGTGACCATCGGTTCCAAGAACCTCTCTAACGGCATGGTGGAAGTGAAGCGCCGCTGCGACGAAGGCAAAGGTGCGCTCATTCCGGCCGAGAGCGCTTTATCCGAAATTGAAAAGATCTACGAGACCTGTCCGTAATATGGCGAAGAAGAATGAAAAGAAAGGCGCCCTGTATCCTCTTGGATTCATGGCCGCCAGCATCAACTGCGGCATCAAGGAAAAGAAGAACGACCTGACGCTCCTGGTCTGCCCGAAAGGCGCGACAGCCGCGGCTACCTTTACGCAGAACCTCTGCTGCGCCGCTCCCGTCATCTTATGCAAAGAGCATCTTAAGAGCGGAACGTTCCGGGCCGTCATCGTCAATTCCGGCAACGCCAACGCCGCGACAGGGGAGAGAGGCTTCGAGGATGCCAAGGCGACCGCCTGCAAACTGGCGGAAACGCTGGGCTGCCCCGTGAACGAAGTCTTTGTTTCAAGTACCGGCTGCATCGGCAAATTCCTGCCGGTCGAGAAGATCCTGAAGGGCATCCCCGAGATCGTCCTTAAGCTTGAGGATTCTCCCGAGGCCGAAGAAGCAGCGGCACAGGGCATACTGACGACCGACCTCGTCAAAAAGCAGTCCAAGAGGGACGCCAAGCTCAGCAAAGGCACGGTGAGAGTGGGCGGCATGTGCAAAGGCTCCGGCATGATCGCGCCGAATATGGCGACCATGCTGGCCTATATAACGACCGACGCGAAGGTCGAGCCCGAAATTTTGCAGGCGCTCTTTTCAAAAGCGGTCAAGGCGAGCTTCAACCACGTTTCCGTGGACGGCGACACCTCTACCAACGACAGCGCTTTCCTTTTCGCTTCCGGCGAGAGCGGCGTTCCCGTCAAGACGAAAAAAGACCAGGCGGCCTTCTATCAGGCCCTGGAAGAAGTCTGCGTGGACCTCGCCAAGTCAATCGCCAGAGACGGCGAGGGCGCCACGAAGTTCGTGGAAGTGACGGTCGAAGGCTGCAAGGACGACAAGGACGCTGAAGTGATCGCCAAGACCATCGCCAACAGCCCGCTCGTGAAAACATCCATCTGCGGCGGCGATCCCAACTGGGGCCGCATTCTGGCGGCCGCCGGAAGGGCCGGCATTCCTTACGATCAGTACGACGTCGACCTCTACATGGGAGATCTCTGCGCGGCCAAGGGCGGCATGAATTCCGGCGTGCCAAGGGAAAAGCTGGCCAAAGAGTACGGCAAAAAGGAAGTCAAGATAAGGCTCGTCATAGGGAAGGGGAAAGGACGCTTCACGGCCTGGACCTGCGATATGACGCACGGCTATATCGACATCAACGTCGACTACACATAGTCCGTTTTCCCTTGACTTTCAAATAGCCTTTCAATATAATATCCCCATGCTTTGAAAATCGTAGAGCCGGAATAGCTCAGTCGGTAGAGCGGCGGTTTTGTAAACCGCAGGTCATCGGTTCAAGTCCGATTTTCGGCTCCAGATCTTTAAAACGAAAATTAAACTCGTGGAGGGGTACCGAAGTGGTCAAACGGGGCAGACTGTAAATCTGTTGGCACTGCCTTCGATGGTTCGATCCCATCCCCCTCCACCATTTTATTTCGTGGGAATTTACGACAATTGCTCCACGTTAAACAGTGCTAAAAGTCAAAAGGTCCGTTGCTTTTAGCAGCGGACCATTTTTTTACCATGGTGAACGCCAAGAAAACTGAGAATGAGAACACGAGCTGGGAAGACCCGAGCGTAGCGTCGCTCTCTAGCGACGAAGGCCCGCGTCTTATCAGCGTTAAGCAGGTCCTGCACATTGCCGAGCCCTTCAAGCTTGAGAACGGAGAGAGCCTTCCTGAACTCGACGTGGTCTACGAGACTTTCGGCGCTTTGAACGACAAGAAGGACAACGCCATTCTCGTCATACACGCTCTGACGGGCGACTCGCACTGCTGCGGCTACTACACGTATTATCCCAAAGAGAAAGCCGGCTGGTGGAGCAATCTCATAGGCCCCGGCAAAGCCATCGACACGAACAAGTATTTCGTCATCTGCACCAACAATCTGGGCGGGTGCTCGAACGACGTCTATCCGCCCGTCGAGGGCGCGCCGCCGCACACCACCAATCCCGCCTCCATCGATCCCAGGACCGGCAAGCGCTACAACATGACCTTCCCGGAATACACCTTCGGAGACGCCGTCAACGTGCAGAAGCTGGTCGTCGACCACTTCGGAATAAAACGTCTTCTGGCGGTCGTGGGCGGCTCGATGGGCGGCATGATGACGCTGGAATGGGCGAGAAGATATCCCGACAACTTAAGCTGCATAATAGCGGTCGCGACCAACGCGCACCTTTCCCCGCAGGGGATCGCTTTTTCGGAAGTGGAACGCCAGTCCATAAGATTGGACCCCAAATGGAGGGGAGGCGACTACCCCGACAACGATCCGCCCGCCAAAGGGCTCGGCGTGGCAAGGATGATCGCGCACATAACCTACCTTTCCCAGCAATCAATGCGCGCCAAATTCGGGCGCCGCAAGCAGCAGAGGGACGGCAAAGTGACGGACCAGTTCGAGGTGGAGAGCTACCTCGAGCACCAGGGTACGACGTTCGTGAAGCGTTTCGACGCCAACAGCTACCTCTACATCACGGAAGCCCTGGACGACTACGACCTCATCAGGGAAGGGGAGACATTAGACGACGCCGTTTCCAACTTCAAATGCCTTACCTTGATGCTCTCTTTCAGGACCGACTGGCTCTTCCCGACCAAGGAAACGGCCGAGGTCGCGGAAGCTTTGCGCCGCCAGGGAAAAATAGTAGAATTTAACGAGGTGGACAGCGACAAAGGCCACGACGGCTTCTTGATCGACTACCAGAAATACGAAAACTTAGTCTCCTGCTTTTTGGAGAGGGTTTACCGCAATTACAACAAGAGCTTTTAATATGCTAGTCTGGAACGCCCTGAATATTTCCGCCCTTCTTTTGCTGGCCCTGATGCTGGTCTACTGGTACCGCACCTGTTAACGGCCGGCAAGCCTTTTCACGCTTTCCCTTGCTTTGGCGACGATCTCCTCCTCGCCTTCCACTTTCCGTCCTTTCATGATGATCCTGCCGTCGCAGATGACGGTGTCCACGCACTCCGGGCTGGCCGAGTAGACAAGGTTCGACACGAGGCTGTAATTCGGGACCAGGCAGGGGATGTCAGTGTTTATAAGAAGACAGTCCGCCGCTTTCCCGACTTCCACGAAACCGCCGTCGACTCCCGCGGCCAGGGCGCCCTGGCGCGTGGCGAAGGAAAGATCTCGCTGGCCGGGGCGATCGTCGTGTCGTTGTGGAAACCCTTGGCCAAATAAGCGGCCCCGCGCATCACGCCGAACATCGAAAGGTCGTTGCTGGAGCAGCAGCCGTCGGTCCCCAGAGCCACTTTTACGCCGCGCTCTCTTATTCTCGCGTAAGGAAAGACGCCGGAAGCAAGTTTAAGGTTAGAAAGGGGAACGTGCACCGCGACCGATCCGCTTTCCGCTATAAGGTCGATATCCTCGTCGGTCAGATGGACGCAGTGGGCGAGGAGCGTGTTTTCCCTAAGGATCCCGAGTTTCATTAGCCAGGCCGTGGGAGTGAGGCCGTGCTCACCGATGCAGTCGGCGACTTCCTTTTCGGTCTCGGAGCAGTGGATGTGGATGTTGAGCCCGAATCTTTCGCTGGTCTCGACGACCTCGCGCAAGGTTTTTTCGTTCACCGTGTAGACGGCGTGGGGGGAGTAGGCGATCTTGACTCTGCCTCTGAACTCGTCGATCCTTTCCAAACACTCCCTGTTGAGCTTGTTGGCGTTGCTGTTGTTGCTCAAAGTAAGGAGGCCGATGCGCGCCCTTATTCCCATTTCCTTGGCGGCCCTGGCGGCGTCGAGGGGGAACCAGTACATGTCCTCGAAGTGGACGGTTCCGCTTTTGATCATCTCCAGGATCGCCAGCCGCGTCCCGTTGTAGATGTCTTCGCCGGTCATTTTGGCTTCGAAGGGCCAGACGTATTCGTTTAGCCACTTGAAGAGCTCCATGTCGTCGGCGTAGCCGCGCATGAGGCTCATGGCCGCGTGAGTGTGAAGATTGTAGAAGGCGGGGACGATCGCCATGCCGCGCGCGTCCAGGACGTTTTCCGCCGGCAGGGGAGAGAGATTTGGGGCGATCTCGCTGAAAAGGCCGTCTCTAATCCTAACGTCGACAACTTCGCCGAATCTCACGGCGCCTTTTATGAGTATGCCAGGATCGTTTTTCATGCCTATTATCTTACCATAATCCGAGATTGAAAAAAGCATACGGTTTTTGCTACAATTCAGTAAATTAATAACAAGGAGTTAAACTATGCTGTCTGACATCGAGATCGCCCAAAGCTGTAAGATGAAAAAAATCTCCGACCTTGCTTCCGAATGGGGAATAGGGGAGGACGAACTGGAACTTTACGGCAAATACAAAGCCAAACTGAACGAGAATCTCTTCGCGAGACTGAAAAACGAAAAAGACGGCAAACTTATCCTTGTCACGGCCATCAACCCGACGCCCGCCGGGGAAGGCAAGACCACCGTGTCGGTAGGCTTGGCGCAGGCCATGAACAGGCTTGGCAAGAAGACCATGCTGGCATTGAGGGAACCCTCACTGGGCCCGGTCTTCGGCGTCAAAGGCGGCGCGGCGGGTGGCGGCTACTCGCAGGTCGTCCCGATGGAGGACATCAACCTCCACTTCACCGGTGACATCCACGCCATCACCGC
>JAFYHD010000043.1 GCA_017539325.1 bacterium
AATGGACATCTTGTCCAGGGGCGACTCTTTCGCGACTTCATAGACGGGAGTCGAGATGATCTTTTTTACGATTTCCGAAAACATTTCTATATCCTTTTCAACCAATTTGTGTAAAGTTCAAGCCAGCCGTCCGTGGCCTTTCCGCATGGTCTGGAGCCGAAGCCGTGTCCGCCCTCGGGATAGACGTGGCACTCCAGGGAAAGCTTTTTCTTGAGGAGCGCTTTCTCGTAAGCCATGAGACTCGGGAAATACGGGTCGTCACTGGCCTGGAGCAGGAAGGTAGGCGGATGGTCTTTCAAGAGCCCGAACTTCGGCTTCAGTTCCAGGTAAGCCGGATAGATGAGGCCTAAGTTGTCGGGGCGGGCGCTGACTTTGTCGATCTCGTCCGTCGACTCGTAGAGTTTTTTCCGGCAGCTTCCGGCGCAGAAGGCGGAAAGATGTCCGCCCGCCGAAAAGCCCATGATGCCTATGGAGTCTTTTCTGATGCCGAATTTGTCGGCATAGTAACGCAGGTATCTCACGGCGCGCGTAGCGTCGCAGAGCGCGGCTTCGCGCTGCCTTGGCACGCGGTACTTCAAAACGAAAGCCGCAATGCCGTGCTTTGACAAATATTCCGCTATTTCCAGCCCTTCGTAATCCAATGCCAGGACATCGTAGGCGCCGCCCGGGCAGACTATGACAGCCTGGCACGGCTTTTTGGCGCCCTTTGCCGGGAAGGGGATGAGCGCGGGATAGTTGACGCCCGTAATCAGCGTGATAGGGGATTCGTCCGGGATCACGCGTTCGATCTTCGAGCGGAACTTCCTAAGCGGCACAAGCTCGTCCGGCCACAGGAACAAGGGTTTTGGCAAGGCTTTTTCTTTCATAAAATAATTCATTTTTAATTAGGATATTTTACCAAAAGCCTACCCCTTGGGGCAATAGCGCCCAGACGAAAGACTGGTTTGCTTAGCAGCAGGCGCTTTTGCTATAATCATTAGATAAAATTAAAAACTAAATACAGGTGAAAAAATGGAAGAACAGATCAAGAAGATCCTGGACGAAAAAGTTATCCCCCTGCTGCAGACCCACGGCGGTTCCTGCGAATTCGTGGGAGTTGAGAACAACGTCGTGAAAGTCAGGCTGCAGGGCGCCTGCGGGCACTGCCCGGGCGCCATTATGACGCTGCGCGGCTTCGTTCTTAAAGTACTTCAGGAAGACATTCCCTCCATCGAAGACGTTGTGAACGTTCAGTAACGGCAAAAGTGAAATTCCTCATCATAAAGCCTAGTTCCTTGGGCGACGTGGCCTGCGCCATGCCGGTCGTCGCGCTCATCAAAGAGCGCTATCCCGACGCGTCCGTAGACTGGCTTGTGAACAAGGAATACGCCGGGCTTGCCAAGGCTGCCGGCGCTGATCGCGTGCTCGTAATAGACCGCCAGGCCTGGAAGAAGATCTCGAGCTGGCCGAAGGCCCTCTTCAATTACCTTGGCGTGGCCGCAAAGCTGCCTTTCCAACATTACGACTACACGATAGACCTTCAGGGATTGCTTAGAAGCGGCATCTTCACCGCACTGTCCAACGCCAAGAAAGCCATAGGCTTCGCGGACGGCAGGGAGTGCTCGCCCATATTCTATGACACCAAGGTCGTCGTCAACCGGAAACTGACGCACTCTACGCTCTGTAACCTCGAAGTCTTGAAAGAAATAGGCATAGAGAAAGGGGAGAAGTGGCCTTCCTTTGCTCCGACAGACACACAGTCGACACTTGACAAATTCTGCCTTAGGAAGAAAGACTTCTTCATCGCAGTCCCACTGACGCGCTGGAAAAGCAAGAACTGGGTGCCGGAATCCATCGCCGCGGTGGGACGCGAACTTAAGGCGCGCCACGGTTGGCAGGGAGTATTGGTAGGCGGAAACGACGCCAAAGAGGTCTGCGCCGAAGTCTGCGCGATCGCCCCGGACGTTTTCATCGACCTTGCCGGAAAGACCGACTGGTCGCAGTTTCTGGCTCTTAGCGCCGAGGCCGTCTGCGCCGTAACGCCGGATACCGGGCCGATGCACGTCATGGCGGCGGCGGGAACGCCGATGATCGCCGTGATGGGGCCGACGGACCCGAGGCGCCACGGCCCCTACGGAGACTGCAGCAAAGTCTTGCAGAGCAAAAGGCGCTGCCTGCCCTGCTATCACCGCGACTGCGTGCTGGGAGAAGAAGGGAAGCCTTCGCTGTGTATGGCCGACATCACGCCGGAAATGGTCCTCGATGCTGTCGAGGAATTGCTGAAAGAATTGAACAACAAGGAAGAAAATGCCTAATCTCTGCATAGTAGGCGCCATGGGGCGTATGGGTCAGAACGTGGCGATGCTTGCCGATACCTTCGGCTTCATCGTAACAGGAGCTCTGGAATTCAAAGGCTCGCCGGCTGTCGGGAAAACTTTTTGCGGCGTTGCGGTGACGGATGACATTGACGCCGCTCTTAAAAATGCCAACGTTGTCATAGAGTTCGCCCTGCCTGACGGCATAGAGGGAAGAGCGTCCGCCTACGCTGCTCATAAAGTTCCTGCCATCATAGGTACGACGGCTGTTTCCGAAGAGGGTGTCAACGCGCTCAAAGAAGCCGCAAAAACGATCCCTGTCATCCACGCCGCCAATTTCAGCCTGGGCGTCAATCTTTTGGGAGAGCTTTTGAAAAAAGCCTCCGCCGTGCTTGGCGAAGAGTATGACGCCGAAATAGTGGAGATGCATCATCACAACAAGAAAGACGCCCCGAGCGGCACAGCGCTTTACCTTGCCAAAATGGTTGAAGCCGGCAGGGGAGTCGGAAAGGAAAAAGAGATCTACGGACGCTATGGCAACGTCGGCGCCAGGCCGAAGGGCGAGATAGCGATCCATTCGCTCCGGGGCGGCGACGTCGTAGGCGACCACACCGTAGTTTTCGCCGCAGAAGGCGAAAGAATTGAATTCACTCACAAGGCCTCGAGCCGCGCCAACTTCGCCTCTGGAGCCTTGAGAGCCGCGAAGTATCTCATAGGAAAACAGCCAGGCCTTTACACAATGGCCGACGTTATAGGTTTGAAATAAAATGAAAGAAAAAAGCGTACTTGTCACTGGCGGCGCCGGTTTCATAGGCAGCCATCTTACGGAGGAACTTCTGAAGCTCGGTCACTTGGTGACCGTGGTGGACAATCTCTCTTCCGGAAGGATCGAGAACATCGAGGAATTCGAGGGCAACCCCAATTTCCGCTTCGTAAAGCATGACGTTTCGGAGCCTTTCTGCGAGGACTTCGATTGGATCTTCAACTTCGCCTGCCCGGCTTCCCCGGACGCCTACCAGACAGACCCAATCCAGACGACGAAGACGAGCATGCTCGGCGCCTTCAACATGTGCGGGCTGGCCAAGCGCTGCGGCGCCCGCCTTCTGCAGGCTTCCACTTCGGAAGTCTACGGAGACCCCAAGGTCCACCCGCAGGTCGAAACTTACTGGGGCAACGTAAATCCGGTGGGCGTCAGAAGCTGCTACGACGAAGGCAAACGCGTGGCGGAAACTCTCTGCAACGACTACCGCAGGCAAAACAACGTCGACACTAAGATCATCCGCATCTTCAACACCTACGGACCCAAGATGAGAGTCAACGACGGCAGAGTCGTTTCCAACTTCATCGTCCAAGCCCTGCAGGGCAAAGACATCACCGTTTACGGCGAGGGGACGCAGACACGCTCTTTCTGCTTTGTCAGCGACCTGGTGAGAGGCATCCTTGCCATGATGGAAAAGGACGGGTTCGCCGGGCCTGTCAACCTCGGCAATCCCGGGGAATTCACCGTCAAGGAACTGGCTGACATAGTTATCGAGATGACTGGCTCCAAGAGCAAGATAATTAAACTGCCGCTGCCTAGTGACGATCCGATGGTGAGAAGGCCGGACATCACGCTTGCCAAGACGCAGCTTCTTTGGGAGCCCAGGATCCCACTTAGGGAAGGCCTGAGCTTTACGATCGATTACTTCGAAAAAGAACTAACAAAAGGAAAAATAATATGAAGAGCTTGAAAGAAAAAATACTTTCCCATGAGGCCCGCGTGGCGGTCGTGGGACTTGGCTACGTCGGACTGCCCCTGGCCTGCGCTTTCGCAAGCAAAGGCTATAAGGTGACCGGCATCGATCTTTCCGAAAGTAAAGTCGAGAGCTTGAAGAAAGGCGAAAGCTACATCATCGATGTGAAGTCGGAGACCCTGAAAAGCCTAGTTGACGAAGGACGCTTCACACCGACCACCGATTTTTCCGCCTTGAGGAACGTCGACTGCATCTCGATCTGCGTTCCGACGCCTTTGGCCAAGACCGGCGAGCCGGACGTTTCCTACATGATCAACGCCAGGGACTACATCCTGCCGCATCTGCAGAAGGGCACGCTCTTCGTTCTTGAGAGCACGACTTACCCCGGCAGCACCAAGGAACTGATGATCAAGCCGCTTCAAAAGGCCGGCTTCGAGCTGGGCAAAGACGTCTTCGTCGCTTTCTCCCCGGAACGCGTCGACCCCGGCAATCCCAAATACAACACGCTTAACACGCCTAAGGTCGTGGGCGGCGCCACGCCGGAATGCACGGAGCTCGCTGTCGCGCTCTACTCCTCCATCATCCCGATGATCGTTCCGGTCTCCTCCTGCGAAGCCGCTGAAATGGCGAAGCTCTTGGAGAACACTTTCAGAAGCATCAACATCGGCCTTGTGAACGAGATCGCCATCATGTGCAAATATCTCGGCATCGACGTCTGGGAAGTCATAAAGGCCGCTTCCAGCAAGCCCTTCGGCTTCATGCCGTTCTATCCCGGCCCCGGCATCGGCGGCCACTGCATTCCCATTGACCCGCTGTATCTTTCCTGGAAACTAAGGACTTTGCACTACAAGGCCCGCTTCATCGAGCTGGCGGACGACATCAACAGCGCCATGCCCGATTACGTCGTGGGACTTATCGGCGAAGCCTTGAACGAGCATAAAAAGAGCATCAAGGGGTCGAAGATACTCCTTCTCGGCATGGCCTACAAAAAGGACATCGACGACCTCAGGGAAAGCCCCTCGCTTCTCGTTTACGACAGGCTGCGCCAGAAGGGCGCCGAGCTCTATTACCACGATCCCTTTATAAAGAGCTTCCGCTACAACGACGAGGTGATCACGGGCGTCGGCAATGAGAACATGGGCCAGTACGACTGCATAGTCGTCCTGACGAACCACTCCTGCTTCGACTATGACGCGATCGCCAAGAGCGCTCAGCTGATCCTCGACACCCGCAACGCCACAAAAGACATTGCGGACCGCAGCAATATCGTGACGCTTTGATGATCAGAAGATCCCGCTTGCCTCTTTCCGAACTGGCTTTCGTCTGGGGTGGGAACATCCTCAGCAAAGTCATGATGTTTTTCGCCACGGTCTATCTGGCGAACAAACTGGAAGTGGAGGGCTTCGGGATCTTCAGCACGGTTTTCGCCATAACGAACTACATAAGCCTGGCGCTCTTCACCGGCCTCGACACGCTCACTACCGCCGAGAGCGCCAAACTTTCTCCTGAAACCGTCTGGCCTTATTCCAAGGAGCTCTTCGCTGTCAGAAGAAAGCTGGCGAACCTGGCCGTTATTCTGACCGCTCTCATCGCGCTTTACCTTGGGAAGGGGAGCAGGGACTCTGGTTTCGCGCTTATCCTTTTCGGCCTCGGTTTCATCCCGCTGCAATTCTATACGGTCAATCTTTTCTACGGGCTGGAGTGGTCCTGGCCGATAGCGGCTTACTTTGTGGGCGGACGCCTGGTCTACCTTGCGCTGCTCTTCGTTTTGGTAAAAGGCAGTTCGAACCTTATGGCGGCCGCCGGAGCTTTCACCGCCGCCATAGCCATTGAAAACATTTTCCTTTTCCTCTGCCTTTTCCTACGCTATGGGAAAATCGCGAACCGAAGTGTTCCGGCTCCTAAAATCAATTTGAAGCCTGTTCTGCTTTTGACCGTTCTGTCCGCGCTCATTCTGCTGCATGAGAACGCGCCGCAGTTTCTCGTCTTCTTCATGAAAGGGGAGCAGGAAGCCGGGCTCTACGCCTCGTCGTTCAGGCTCATCTACACGGCGGTGACTTTCGCCAACCTTGGCGGCTTCGTCTTTTTGGCGCGCTTTTCCAAAGATGCGGGCGAGGAGACTTACAAAAAGAGTTTGCTGCCGGCGCTCGTTTTGGGAATTCTCTTCGCGGCCGCCGGCTATTTCTGCGCCGACCTGATCTACTCTCTGCTCTTCAGCCAGTCTTACGCAGGGGGAGCGCTCGTTCTGAAAGCCGGGATCTTCCAGATGACGCTCGTTCCCTTGAGAGTGCTGGCCTATCAGAGAATGGTCGCCAAGGAGAAGGCCAAATCAGCGCTTCTGCCGCTCATTTTGGGCGTTATCCTGAGCATAGGCTTATCGGCATACATGATAAGTTTGAGCGGGGCGATTGGCGCCGCCAGGGGCCTCTTCTGCGGGGAGGCGGTGATAACCGCCCTGATGCTGATATTGGCCAGATGACTTACTTTCTGAGAGTCTGGAGCGCCGTTTCCAGATGCGTCAATAAAAGCCTGTCCTGCTCGGCGATCTGACGCATGGCGTCAATCTGGCTCATGAAGGAGCTTTGGTCGAACTTGGTCGGCTGATAGCGCGAATTCTCGTAGCCCAGCACGTAGCCGTTGTTCAGGGCGCTGCGCGCGATGGTCAGCTCCCTTTCCAATATCTCCTTGGCTTCCGCCATGGGAATGGAGATGATGGGTACGGCTTTAGTAAGATGGTTGACGAAGGTCAGAGCGTCGCTGCGGCCGTCGATCATGGTGTTCCAGAGGCTGCGATTGACGCTGGCTTTCTTTGGCTCGGGAAGCTCTTCATGCCTCATCCAGCTTGCGACTTCCCTCATCCAGCAGGAAAAAAGCTTTCCGCCCGTCAGGCAGCCCTGGCTGTTCGTTCCTTTGATCTGTTTTATCCAGCGTGAGAGCGCGAGCGCCACGTCGTCCTCGAAGGGCTGCTTGGGAAGCGCGCCGTCTACTAGGATGATGTCTGTGGGAAGCGTCGTGAATTCCAAAAGCTTTGGAGGAGAGTCAAGCGCGCTGCGGCCCAGCCAGGTGAAGCCGTAGTCGTTGTAGCCGGCGATGACGCCCCAATAGCCGGAGCGGTTAAGGTTCGCGCCCACCAGCGCGTGCTTCTTTACGGAAATGTTCTCTATCACTTTCCTGATGGCCGCGTCGTAGACTCTTTTGATGTTGCTGTCGAAGGTGGCGGCCTCGGAATCGCTGATCTTTGTCGTGACCGATCTCAGGCGGAATCCGCAAGCTTCCGCGAGGGCGTCCTTCATGTCCACGCCCTCGTTTATCTCGCGACAGAAATACCAGTCGTTGGTCCTAAGGACAAGCCTGACGGGAAGACCGGCTATGGCGCGCGTGACAAAGGAGGGCCTGTCGCTTCCGGAGAGCTGGCAGGCTATGAGAAGGGAGCAGGCCAGGGATCCCTCGTAGCGCGAGTCGATCTGCATGTCGACTATCGTGTTGGCGAGCTTGTCGGAAATAAGCTGCGAGCGCTTGCTGGGGGAGTAATACTCCTGGCTCAGGGAATTGCGCTTGTTGGCGAGGTTGAAGAAGCATTCCGCGCAGTTCATAAGGGGAAGCGTCAGCTTCCTTATCTTTTCGCCCATGATGGTCTGCGCGGCAAGGTCGGTCTGCGGATGATCCCAGGCCGGATCCGCCAGGATAGCGGTGAAGGCTTCGGAGTAATTTTTGTATTCCTTTTCAGCCAGATTGATCAGCGACCTCTCCTCTTCGGTCTGGCATAGCTGGCGCATGAAGGGGAAGAGCTTAAGCGCGGATCTGGAATCATTTTGCCAACGCAGAAGATGTTTATGGATGCAGTTGTTGAAGGGGGAGTTGCATTCCGGACACCAGGGCATGGCGTAAGCGCCGTCCGCGAATTCGCGCAGCATGTTGACGCCGCCTATGAGGAAGGAGACCGTGGTGGTGCCGTTCAGGAGTTTCCCGATGTTCTCGAAGATGAAGACTTGCGGCGAATCTGTTGAGGCGGGGCGGGAAGACTTTTTTATGAGCCAGACTTTTTCGGGAACGCCCTGGTAGGTATAGGCTCTGTCCCTGTAAACAGCCCTCAAAGTCAGTCCTGTTCCTGGCTCGACGTAGTGCCAGGTGGGGGAGAGCTGCCCCGGAAGCTTGGCGAACTGGATGGCCGGGACGCCTTCCCTTTGCGAATCGGATATGAGCTTGCGGTATTCCGTGCGTTTGGAACTCGAGATCTGCTCTTTGGCGCTGAATGTTCTCTCCTCGTTCCTAAGGCGGTAGAAGTTGTTCAGCCTTTGGACATTGAATTGGCAGGAGTAGGGGAAGTCGACGTTCCGCCCGCAGCTCGTCTCGCTGCTTCTCAAGGGCGTGAAGGGGAGCCCGTTCAGGCAGGCCAGTTCCTCGTAGGAAGCGTTGACGCCGTAAAGCTGCAGGGCCAGGCGGTAGGCTTCAAGGAAGTCGTCTTTCTCAG
The DNA here is from genome assembly GCA_017539325.1 of bacterium. Taxonomy (GTDB): domain Bacteria; phylum Auribacterota; class UBA3054; order UBA3054; family UBA3054; genus UBA3054. The sequence continues at coordinate 8,499 of JAFYHD010000043.1, forward strand.
GCTGCAAGGGAAGCGTCTCGGCGCCAAGCGACGCCAAGGCGAAAACGGAAAGCAGAAATGCCGCGGCAAGGTTTTTCTTCATAGAATGTTTCCAACATTAATAATTAGAATATTGCATCTGATTATACCATTACTTGGGCTTTCTATGGTATAATCGTTCTCGTAATCAACCATATTGAAGGAAAAGAATGATGCTTTCTTTGGGAAAACAACTTGCGGTCGCGGCGCTTTTAGTGTTGGCCGCCGGCTGCTCTTCTTCCTTCGGAGCCCCGAAAGGAAAAGGCAAGACCATGAACATGCAAAAGATCAATTTCAGCGACTACGGCGCCGTAAAAGACGGCAGCGCAAACGCCAAAGACGCTTTCAAAGCGGCCTTTGACGCCTGCAGGGCGAAAGGCAACTGCGAGCTCGTGATCGAACCCGGCGTCTATCTTATCAGCGACCCCGAGGCCATAAAGCTAAGAGACGCCGTCATGTCGCTAAAAGACAAGAGTCAGGACGAAGGGACCATCTTCCAGTTCTATTTCCCCTACGTCACGGGACTGGACATGCGGAACCTTAAGAATGTCAAGGTGACCGCCAAGGGCGTGACGATCCTCTGCGAAGGCTTCATGGAGCCCGTGACCTTGGAAGGCTCGAAGAACGTCTGCATAGAAGGGCTTAACATCTCGTACAAAAGGCTGCCTTTCACCCAGGGCGTTATAACGAAAGTCGAAAAAGACTACTACGACGTGAAGCTGGACGAGGACACTCCTCTCAAAGAGGGCGCCGCGCTGTCCAGGATCTCGTATTGGGATCCCGTAAGGGAACGCCTGGAACCCAACCAGGATTATTATCAGAGGGACAACGAGGTCTTGTCCGACGGCACCTTCCGCGTGCACAGCCAGATCCCTGAGCGCTACAAAGGTTATATCGTGATCTTCAACCACTCACTGCACTTCCGCCCGGCTATCCTTATGAACGAGTGCGAGGACATAACCTTAAAGGACGTGACGATCTTCTGCCAGCCCGGCATGGGCATAGTCGGCAACAAGACGAGGAACATCTTCATGCAGGGGCTTAGAGTAGTGCCGCTGCCTGGGAAGAAGCTCTCTACCAACACGGACGCCACGCACTTCACGAACTGCTCCGGCATCATTGACTTTGAGAACTGCATGTTCGCG
>JAFYHD010000001.1 GCA_017539325.1 bacterium
GCGGCTGAAGGCGCGGCCAAGCAGCCGGGCCTCTTCGGTAATCCGCTCATCATGATGCTGATCCTTCTGGCGGCGATGTACTTCCTTATGATCGCCCCGCAGCGCAAGCAGAAGAAGCAGAGGGAACAGATGATGGCCGCCCTCAAAGAAGGCGACCGCATCATGACCCAGAGCGGCGTTTACGGAACCATCAAGAAAATTAAAGAAGAATCCATAAGGCTTCAGATCGACGATCAGACCAAGACGACGATCGAGATCACCAAGAACGCGATCGCCATGGTCGTGAAAGAAGAAGAGAAGCCTGCTGAAAAATAAGCGATGATAAGTAAGTTTCACAAATATCTCAAAAAGATGAGCCTCTCCCTCTTAGGAGGCGCAGCCGCTCTGGCTCTGGGACTTCTGCTTTTGGTCCCGGAAGCCCAGAGCGGTGAAACTTACTTTGAATGCGCGCTGAGGCCGCAGAAACAGAAGGTTGCCGGCGGCAGCAAGAAAATGAACCACAGCAACCACACCGTCGTCAAAAAGAACTATTACAACATCCAGAGAAGGACCTACGGACCCACGGACGTCATGGGAAAAAGGGAAAGGACTCTGGGAGACCTTACGACCAACACGGTCATAAGGATATCTGACGACGGCACGACCCAGCGCTTTTTAAGAATAACGCACAAAAGCAAAAAGGAAACGCCCAGCGGCGTCAACAGAGTAGGCCGCAAGGGCAAACGGGAAAAAGCCAGGAAGGACGCGCTGGAAAAGGCCCAGAAAGACGCCCGCGGCTTCCAGACGGATTCCAAAAAGACCAACGATTTCAGCGCGCTGAGATTCCAGAAAGCCACTCCTCCCACCAGCGCGGTCCAGACCGCCAGCGCGCCGAAGGCCTCGCACGATCCCGCCCGTTCCAAGAAAAGCTTAAGCGAGCGCCACACCAGAATGAACGCCACGCTTCTCAAAGAGAGAAAGCGCGAGACGGCGGAGGAGCTCGGCGCCCCCATTCAGACTCCCCGCGCGTCTTACGAAGACGCGCAGGACGCCGACACGAGTTTATAAGCGGACAGGCGTTGCCAAGAGCGGTACGCTCTTGCCTTCTTCGCCCCGCCAAACAAAAGCGGGATGCCTTTCCGCCCCCCTCTTTCGATAAAGTTTGAATATAAATTAATAACAAATAAACAACCCTAATTTAATTTTAACTTCTATGAAACTCTCAACCAGATTCATCATCATTGCGGTCGTGCTTATAGCCTGCATCGCGTTCATCCATCCCTCCGTTCGCTGGGCCACCTATGACAACGCCCAGCGTGTCGCCCTTAACGGCGACCCCATGTCCAAGAACGCCGACGAGGCCATCGGACAGTGGAAACTCAACCAGCCCCCTCAGGACGCCCCCTTCGGCCAGAGACTGGCCTACAGCGTTAAGAAGTGGTGGCAGGGCGATCGTTCCAAAGTCTTGAACCTCGGCCTCGACCTTCAGGGCGGCATCTCCGTCTTTTTGAAAGTTGAACTGGACGACGCCATCCAGAGCCAGTTGGAAAACCTCCGCCAGCGCGCCGTCGAATACTTTGAAGAAAACAAGATCAATTATTCCGAGATCACGGTCCCCAAGGACAAGGTCGGCGAGATCACCTTCACCTTCGCCAACGCGGAAGACGCCAAGCAGGGCTTGGATCGTCTGCAGGGCCAGGAAGACTTCACGTCCGTCCTTAACCTCCCCTCCGCTTCCGGCACCTCTTTCACCGCCACCATGCGCCAGGGCGAGCAGGACAACCTCCGCCGCCGCGCCCTTGACCAGGCCCGCCACGTGGTCGAGAACCGCGTCAACGAGCTCGGTCTGACGGAACCGCAGATCCAGGTCGAAGAACCGGCCCGCATTATCCTTCAGCTCCCCGGCGAAAAGGACCCCAACAGAGTCCGCGAGCTCTTAAAGAAGACCGCTCAGCTCAGCTTCCATGTCGTGGCTGACGCCAAGCGCAGCGACTCCTGCATCAAGAGCCTCATCCGCTTGAAAAAGGCTGAGAAGATCGACGACAAGATCTTCCCCTCCTCCGGCACGACCGACCGCGGCGTCCCCTATACGACCTACCGCATCAGAACGACCGATTACGAATACTTCAAGAAACTGCTTGAGGACCCAGAAGTCCAGCGCCGCATTCCTCGCAACTGCACCCTGATGATCGGCAAAGAAGACGCCGACCGCCGTCAGGACGGCGAGAAGACCAGGGAGCTGACGCTCGTTGAGAACGCCGTCGCCATCGACGGTTCCTGCGTGAAAGACGCCAACGTCCAGATGGACGCCAGAGTCAACCGCATCGTGGCCCTGAAGCTCAATTCCGCCGGCCGCAACAGCCTCTCCAAGATCTCCCAGGTCGCGGAGCGCAAATACCTCAGCGAAAACAAAGTCACCCAGCTGGCCATCTGCCTGGACGACCTCGTCTATTCCTCCCCGCTGCTTCTTACGCACATTGACGGCGATCCTATCATCACCGGTTCCTTCTCCCAGGAAGAATGCAGCGACCTGGCTCTCGTTCTGCGCAGCGGCTCCCTGCCTGCCAGACTGACTGAAGAATACAGCCAGACCGTGGGCGCCACGCTCGGCTCCGACTCCATCAAGAAGAGCATCGCGGCCTTCGTCATCGGCTTGGCCTTCGTCGTGGTCTTCATGCTGGGCTACTATCTGCTGCCCGGCGTCGTGGCCATCATCGCTCTTTGCTTCAACGTTCTCATCACCATGAGCGTTCTGGCGCTCTTCCACGCCACCCTGACGCTGCCCGGCATCGCCGGTATCATATTGTCGATCGGCATGGCCGTGGACGCCAACATCCTTATCTTCGAGCGCTTGAGAGAAGAGCTCGCTTCCGGTAAGGAATTGAAGCGCGCCGTCAAGGAAGCTTTCGGCCGCGCCTTCATCACCATTCTGGACGCCAACCTGACCACGATTCTGGTCTCCATCGTCCTTTACATCTTCGGCATCGGCGCCGTCAAGGGTTTCGCTGTGACGCTGATCATCGGTATCGCCGCCAACCTTTTCACCGCGCTCTTCGTTTCCCGCAGCATCTTCGAACTGCTGCTTCTTAAGTTTGAGAATCCTTCCGCTTTCAAGATGCTCCAGGCTTTCAACAACAGCCAGGTCAGGTTCGTCAAGGGCGGCAAGATCATGGTCTTCGTCGCGCTGGCTATCGCCATCTGCGGTTTGACCATCTTCACGATCCGCTTCACCGGCGAGAACAAAGCCATCAAGGAAGGCAAGAACCCGGCTGGCACTTCTCTCTTCACCGCTCCTCTGCAGGACGTTGACCTGACCGGCGGCGACATGATCGTTCTGAACTTCCCCAAGGAGATCAAAGTTGACGAAGTGAGAAACATCCTCAGAAGCGAAGGCCTGGGCGACAGCTACATCCAGAAAGCCGACACCAGAACGGAAGGCGTTGGTTCCCAGATCATCATCCGCTGCACCTTCGGCACGTCCGAAAAGGCCGCGGAAGCCCTGACCAAGGCTCTCCCCGACAACGCTCCCGAAGTTGAGCAGTCCATGCGCATCGGCCCGGCCGTCGGTAAAGAGATGAAGGTCCAGACCATCAAGTCCGTCATCATCGCCCTGATCCTGGTCCTTATCTACATCTGGTTCAGATTCCACAACGTCAGTTTCGCTTTCGCCTCCATCATCGCTTTGACTCACGACGTTCTGATCACGCTGGCCTTCTTCGGCTTCGTGACCTACCCGCAGATGAGTCTTAACGTGATCGCGGCCTTGCTGACCATCGTGGCTTACTCCATCAACAACACCATCGTTGTTTACGACCGCATCAGGGAAAATCTCCCGCAGGTCGGCAAGCTCAGTCTCAACGAAGTTATCGACCTTTCCGTCAACCAGGTGCTCTCCCGTACCATCTGGACTTCCGCGACGACGCTGTTCACGATCCTCAGTCTGTTCCTCTTCGGCGGCGACGTGATCAAGGACTTCGCTTACGCCCTGCTGGTCGGTATGACGGCTGGTACTTTCTCCTCCATCTTCCTTGCCCCTTACCTCGTTTCCGTTTGGTTCAAATCTAAACCCAGAGTGTAAATATGCGTTATTTAGTCACAGGCGGAGCCGGTTTCATCGGCTCCAACTTCGTCCATTTCATCATGGACAATTACCCTGACGCCGAGGTCATCAACCTTGACAAGCTGACCTACGCCGGCAACCTCGACAACGTCAAGGAATACGAGGGCAATCCCCGCTATTCCTTCGTCCACGGCGACATCGCCGACGCCAAGGTAGTCGACCCCATCTTCGAGAAGGGAATCGACTACTGCGTCAACTTCGCGGCGGAGACTCACGTGGACCGCTCTATCGGCGACCCCAGTGAATTCATCACCACCGACGTTTTCGGGACCTACGTGCTTCTGGAAGCCGCCAAGAAATTCGGCGTCAAAAAGTTCATCCAGATCTGCACCGACGAAGTCTACGGCACCATCGAGCCCGGCCGCTCCAGCGTGGAGACGGATCCCCTGATGCCCAGGAACCCCTATTCCGCCAGCAAGGCGGGCGCCGACAGGCTCGCTTACAGCTATTTCGCCACCTACGGCGTGCCGGTCTGCATCACCAGGGCTTCCAACAACTACGGCATCTACCACTATCCGGAAAAGATGATCCCGCTTTTCGTCACGAACCTTTTGGAAGACCGCCCGGTCCCCATCTACGGCGACGGCAAAAACGTCCGCGACTGGCTGCACACGCTTGACCACTGCCGCGGCATCCAGACCGTCATCGAGAAAGGCGTTATTGGCGAAGTCTACAACATCGGCGGCGGCAACGAGCGCCAGAACATCGAGGTCGTCGACCTTATCTTCAAGCACCTCAACAAACCCGAGAGCCTGAAGACCTTCGTCAAGGACCGCCTCGGCCACGACAGGCGCTACTCGCTTTGCTGCGACAAGCTGAAAGCCCTCGGCTGGCAGCCCATCGTCAAATTCGAGGACGGACTTGCCAAGACCATCGACTGGTACGTCAACAACCGCTGGTGGTGGGAAAAGATCAAGAGCGGCGAATATTGGGAATACTATAAAAAACAGTATCAGGATCGCTAAATGGCAAAGAAAGCCCTTATAACCGGCATCTACGGTCAGGACGGCTCGTACCTTACCGAGTTGCTTCTGGAGCAAGGCTACGAAGTCTGGGGCGTCGACAGAGACGCCCCGGAAGACTTCCACGAGACCTTCGAGCATCTTAAACCGAAAGTCCATCTCCTTCAGGGCGACCTGATGGACCAGATGGGCGTTCTTAAGATGTTCGAGAAGGTCATGCCGGACGAGATCTACAACTTCGCGGCCTGCTCGTTTATTCCCTTCTCCTGGGACGAGCCGGTAATAACCGGCGAAGTGAACGCCCTGGGCGTCGCGAGGCTTCTGGAAGTCATCCGCCGGATCAAGCCCGACGTCAGGTTTTACCAGGCCTACTCTTCTGAGCTTTTCGGCAAGCCCGACACCAAGCCCCAGAATGAGAATACGCCCTTCCGTCCCGGCACGCCGTATGGCACGGCGAAGCTTTACGCCCACTGGCTGACCGCCAACTTCCGCGACCGATTGGGCCTCTTCTCCTGCTCCGGCATCCTCTATAACCACGAGTCGGAACGCAGGGGCAAGCAGTTTGTCACAAGGAAGATCACTTCCGCCGCGGCCGCCATCAAAAAGGGAATGCAGAACGAACTCGTCCTCGGCGACATTGAGGCCAAGCGCGACTGGGGCTACGCCAAGGACTACGTCAAAGCCATGTGGCTCATGCTCCAGCAGGAGAAGCCCAGCGACTACGTCATCGCCACCGGCATCGAGCATTCCGTAAAGGACATCCTCGACATCGCCTTCGGCACCCTTGACCTCGACTGGCACGACTACGTCAAACAGGACAAAACGCTCATGCGCCGCGTGGAACTCAACCGCCTCGTGGGCGACTCCTCCAAAGCTAGGAAAGAGCTTGGCTGGGAGCCCTCCATCACCTTCGAGGAGATGATTAAGCGCATGACGGAAAACGACCTGAAAGCGCTTGAATGATCAGCGAAACAGCCGCCCGCGAGGGCGGCTGTTTTTTTCTCCGCTCCCCCTTGCATTTTGAAAAACGATTTAGTACTATAATTGCAGTTAGCCTTCGCTAACTAATTTTTAACCCCCCAGAAGTTAGCCTAAACTAACAAAAAGGAAACATACATGAACACCAACATCAAAGCAGTTCTTTTAACGGCTGTCGCCGCCGGATCTCTTATGGCGGCCCACACCCAGGTCAACCTTAACACCGCCGCTCCCGCTGCCGCTCCCTCCGGTTCCGGCACCTACTATCACGCCGTGCCAAGCGCTCCGGGCGTCGGCCAGGCTGTCCGTATAGTCGAGTCTCACGACGACACCGACTATATAGTAAAGGTCTTCCCATTGAAGAACCCCGACGGAGCCTTCGAGATCGTCGGCATCCTGAAAGCCGCCATCGACGCCGAAAGAGGCGACATCAGAGCCTCCATCAACGACGAGACGGAAGAGGCGACGCTTATCGTCACCGCTCCTGATTTCCAGATGCCCTACATTGAGAACGCCATCGCCCGGCTTGACAAGAAAGGCGTCAGCTTCGACAACGACGGAACCGAGACTCTGGTCTACTCCTTCAAGAACCGCCAGGGCAAAGATCTCGCCGAGATCGTCGAGGACACCATGCTCTCAGGTTACGGCGACATCGTCGTTGACGAGGACCTCAACCAGGTCATCATCAACGACACGCCCACCAGCCTTGCCTGCGTTCAGGAGCAGCTCCCCAAATTCGACGTTCCCACCCGCCAGGTCAGGATCGAGTGCGAAATAGTGGAACTGGAGGACAGCGACGACTTCAATTTCGGCCTGGCCTTGGAAGCCTGGAAGGAAGCCCTGCCCGAAAGCGTCGACATGACCATCGACTGGAACAAGGAACACCAGGGCAACAACGGCTCGCCTGACGGCTGGGCCAGGACCATCGCCCAGAACGTCCAGCTTTCCGGCATGCGCCCCAAAGCGGTCGCCAACTTCATCAATTACCTTGTCCGCAAAGGCTACGCCAAGGTCCTTTCCCGTCCGACGCTCGTCGTCAACAACGGGAAGCTGGCCACCGTGGAATCCGTTGACAACGTCAACTACAAGGGCTACAACAGCGATCCGGAAAACACCATGGACAAGCAGGCAGAGACCGGCGTCGTCATGACGATCCTGCCGAATCTGGCCGCCAATTCCATGAACCTGGAAGTGGAAGCCTCCGTTCACTCCCTGGTCGGCTGGACCACCGGCGGACTGCCCATCATCAACCACAGGAACACCTCCGCCAGCGTCAACGCCCGCCCCAACGAGACCATCACCATTTCCGGCCTCCGCCGCGACTACGTCACCAAGGCCGACGAGCGCGTCCCCATCCTGGGCTACATTCCCTTCGTGGGCTACCTCTTCCGTCATGAGATCGACGTCAAGAAGAGCAGCGAGATCCTTATTCTCCTGACCCCCTGCGAAGTCGGCAAAGAAAACGCCAGGGAACACCATCTAGTCGACGACCTCAAGAACGGCGAGGAAGAGGAAAACGCCATCAACAAATTCGTCGACCGCGTCATCCTCAACAAGTCCCTCTAAACAAAGCAAACCAACAAGTTCACTCCATATAGTTCAATACAAACCATAGCGCGAATCAGCGCCCGGCCGCAAGGCCGGGCGCTCCTTTTTAAATAAAATCACAAAAATTTATTGTCAAGAGACGCTTGCTGCACGAAAGCATAAGACGATAAGCGACAGCAACTTAACATTTGATTCTTTTTTTTGGCAAAACAAACAAGTCGCATTTATACAATTCATTTAATATAATAACTCGACAGTTTATTGTATCCCAACCGGGAGGAATGGTCATGAAAAAAGCTTTTTTGTTTTTAGCGGCGGCGCTTTTGTGTTTGTCTGCGTTCGGCGAAGAATGTTGGTCGGATCGTTTCCATTTTGACGGAAGCGAGATCACGGAAGAATCTTTCCTTCTAATGCCAACCGACCCTTTGAACTACAGCACCGCGCTGGCTGAAGGCGAACCGAGATCTTTGACCGTCACAGTGAAGGACAAGGATGTTCCAAACATATCCGCCAGCCTTTTCGAGCGTCATTCCGAAAGGGCCAAGGACGGGAAAGTCTTCTGGAACTACACTGACAAGGCGTATTCCGGTTTCCCTGCAGAAGACACATATCTTCTGACGGAAACCGTCGAGAGCGACGTCGAGACAAAGACGTTTACGCGCTCTGTAACGATCCTTCCTGAGCCGTTGGCGGTTGCGATCATAGCGATTCTCGGCTTCTTTTGCCTCCGAGGGAGATCCAGAGGTCTGTTTATCGTTCTGGCAGTGTCCGCGCTCGGTGTTTTCGGCGGCAGGATCGAACCCCTTGTCAGCGATGTGAGGTGTCAGCAAAACACTCCCTTTGACAGGAGCGTGACTATAAAGTATAAGCTTTTTTCCGACTATCCCGATCCGCGTTTCGAAGTAAAGTTCTACGGCACGTATAACGGAGGATCTGAATTCGATCTGTCAGAATACGGAACGCTTTCCAGGGATGGCGCGGAAGGGTTCACTTACGGCAGCGGCGAGCACAGGACGCTCTGGACGCCGAGCAGATTCTTCGATTACACTGTTACCGACGACATGAAAATAAAAGTGGAAGCGGTGGAAAACAATCAGCCGACCAATACTTACATGGTCATTGATCTGTCCGGAGGGACAAACGCTGCTAAGTTTGCTGTTAGTTATCGCGCTTATGAGCCACCCGGAGGGTGGACGGAGGAATACAAGACCACCAAACTCGTATTGCGCCTTGTTCAACCGGGAACATTCATAATGGGAAGCCCTGTAAATGAAGTGGGACGTCATGATTATGTTTGGATGGTGGAAACGCAGCATCAGGTAACTTTGACAAAGCCGTTCTACGTAGGCGTATTTGAGGTTACGCAAAAGCAATATGAATTGATAATGGGTTCAAATCCTTCATGGTATGTTGGCGAAGCAAGGCCGGTTGAACAGGTTTCTTATGAAATGATACGCGGATCAGAAAAAGGCGCTGAGTGGCCTTCCAACGGTGAAGTGGACGATAACACTTTCTTTGGGATACTTCGCTCAAAGACCGGCAAGGCATTTGATCTTCCGACGGAGGCGCAGTGGGAATATGCCTGCAGGGCTGGAACGACAACAGCTCTCAACAGCGGGAAAAACCTTTCCGACGAAAACGAATGTCAGGAAGCGAATGAAGTTGGGCGATATTTCGGTAACGAAGGATGGGAATTGGGCCATGCTATTGTTGGCTCATATCTGCCGAACGCCTGGGGGCTCTACGACATGCATGGTAATGTTTACGAATGGTGCCTGGATTGGTTCAAAAGAGATCTTGGCGCAGATTCTGTAACTGATCCTGTCGGAGCTTCAACAGACAGTTATCGTGCAATGAGGGGAGGAGCTTGGGGAAGCGGCGTAGCAATGATGCTGCGTTCCGCTGCCCGCGATAAGCAAAAGCCGGCAGATCATTACTGGTACAATGGTTTGCGCGTAGTGCTTGTTTTATAGCGTCCCGCATTTGCTTATTAAGCGGCGTTGCTTGTTGAACCGCCCGGCCGCGAGGCCGGGCGCTCTTTTTTTCTTGCTTTTTAAGAGATAATATTGTGTCCGTTTAGCTTGTCAAGCGCGCCTTAAGGCTAATATATTATCTTTTGGATTAATATTAGGGCAGCCAATGTTTTAGTATAATTTTCTTAGGTAGTAAAGTATGGTAACTATCCGGGAGGACCAGTGATTATGAAAAAAGCCTTGCTTTTCTTTTTGCTTCTGTTCGTTTGCTTCGCGCACGCGTCGGACCTGACTTACGAGGAATTCAAGCACCTTTTGTACGAGAAGGAATACCTGAAAGCAAAAGGAGAGTACCCGTGGTCTTGGTGGGAGCTTAACGAAGATGACCTCTCGTCTTTGCGGCCTTCCAAGCAAAACGACAAAATTGACGAGGGAATGCGAACGAACCGTTTGGAAAAGATCGAACGAAGACTCGAAGATCTTAGCCCCGCTAAAATTTGGACGTATGTTATGAAGCTTGATGAAGAGCTTTCTTTTGAACATATGTCTATGGTATTTCGTTCTGATGTTATAGCGCCAGCTTCCAGCGGACAAGATATGGACGTCCATATTGCAGCGGATGATCTCCTGTATAAAAACAGTGGAATAAACGGGCCGCCCAAAATGTATTTTTACTTTGATGAAGGAAGATTTACGGCTTTTCACTATCACGTTTACCTGTTGCCTTGGTTTTGGTATGAAGGCCGAAAACATCTTCCGGAAATGTGGGACGATTGGTATGGCTGCTGGAAAAAGGAGCATCAAAGGGAAAAACCTAGAAAAGTGATCGTCAAAGCGCTTTATGAAGAAGCGGCGCGGCTGACGTTTCACTTTGCGCCTTTTATTTATGAAGCGATCAAGGGCGGAGACAAAACGTTGGAGCAATATTTCAAATCATCGTGGCCGGATGGCCACACCAACGAGAATTTCGTAGTCTGGTGGGAGCGAGAAAAAGATAATCTTACACTTCCGCCGTGCGAAGGGTATCGGGCGTCCATGAAAAGATTGAACGGGAAAGACACCGCTCTCAATCCTTTTTACAGGGAAGGAGTGAGCAACATGTGCGTTCACACGGAAAAATATTATTCGGAAAACGAGCAGCGGACAAATTATTGGTACCGCTTTTTGCGGTCTGACTACGAGTATGACGAAGAAGGCGACGAGGACATGTTAAGGTCGTTTCGCGTGGGAAATTTGTGCAAAGATAATTATTGGAGGATGAAAAAGACAAAAAGCAGCAGCGATTTGGAAAAAACGGAAGAGACGGACATAAAAAGGGGGAACATGATGGATACAGATGTTTTTTATGACAACACACCCGCGTCGCAGCCGGCGCCGCCCATGGGTTGGAATTCCTATTGCAGCATGAACTGCGATCCTACGGAGAAGGACATTTTAGAGATCGCGAAGTTTATGGCGGACCAAGGATACCTGGAAGCGGGCTACGAATACATAAACGTCGACGACGGCTGGTTGGAAAAGGAGCGCAACGAGAAAGGCCGGCTCGTGGCGAGGAAAGACAAGTTCCCGCACGGAATGGGCTTTTTAGCCAGCAGGCTGCATCATCTTGGCTTCAAGGCTGGGATCTACCTTGGCTGCGGCGTGACCACCTGGCACGGGGACGCGGGGTCCTTGGGACACGAATTTGAGGACGCCAGGCAGATAGCGGGCTGGGGCTTCGATTATCTGAAGTACGATTATCATCCGGCGGAAGGCGACCCGGAGCGCAACTTCATCAGGGAATACACGAAGATGGGCGCGGCCTTGAGAGCGTCCGGAAGAAATATCTTCTACAATCTCTGCGAGCACGGCAGAAGCAAGCCCTGGAACTGGGCGCACGGAGTGGGGCCGATGTGGCGCATAGGCTTGGACATCAGGGATCAGTTCGACGGAAAGTGCGGGCTTTGGTCCGTGACGGACGCCATGGAGAAGGGCATGCAGCCTATAGCCGACTATGCCAGGCCGGGCAATTACAACGATCCGGATTTTTTGGTCTGCGGGATGCGTCATGCCAACGACTGGATGGGGCCGGGCTGCACGGACATCGAGTATCGCTCCAATTTCGGGATGTGGTGCTTCGCCGCCGCGCCTTTGATGATCGGAGGCGACCCGAGGAAATTTGACGCTGTTGCCAAGGAGATCC
>JAFYHD010000044.1 GCA_017539325.1 bacterium
GAAACCGAATTGGAAGATCAGGCTTCTGACGACGGTCATGCCGACTTTGGAAGACATCTTCGTGGAAATGACGACAAAACACTAAGGAAATATGCGGAATTTCAGAACACTTTTCAGAAGGGAGCTGGCGACCCTCTACTACACGCCGACGAGCTACGTCGTCATGTGCGTGTTTTTGATCGTGGTCGGCTGGCTCTTCTGGATCCTTGTCAACTATTTGAACGCGCCCAGCAAGCCCATTGACGCGAATGTCTTCGGGTACCTTTTCGGCGGGACTTTCATTTACTGGATGGTGGTGGCGGCCGTCACCTCCGCGCTCACGATGCGTTCGTTTTCGGAAGAATACCGAAGCGGCACCATCGAGATGCTGATGACGACGCCTGTGACGGACACGCAGGTCGTGCTGTCGAAATTCGCGGCGGCCCAGGCCTTCCTTATGATCATGTGGGTGCCGACGCTTGTTTACGTCTATGTCCTTTCGCGTTTCACCACGGTGGATTACGGCGTGGTCGCGGCCGGGTATCTGGGAACTTTTCTTTTGAACTGCATGCTGACGAGTCTGGGGATCATGATCTCCTCTACTAACAGGAGCCAGTTTGTTTCCTTCTTCGTGACCTTCATCGGCATACTGATGCTCTTTTCACTGAACTTCATGCAGGACGTCGTCAGCAACCGCTGGAGGGTCGTTTACCGTTACGCTTCCGTACTCGAGCAGTTCAACCCCTTTACCAAGGGCGTCATCAGTTCGCAAAGCGTCATCTATTTCGTAAGCATCACGCTCTTCTTATTGTTCTGCACCATTAAGAGCGTGGAATCCAGGAAGTGGAGATGATCTTATGAAAGAGACGATTATAAGAAGACTGACTTACGGCGCCAACGTCGGCATAGGCATTATCCTGGCTTTCATCCTGGTCGTTCTGGCGAACGCCCTGGCCGCCAAGTACCCGAGGCGTTACGACTTCATCCAGAAGCAGGATCTCTACAAGCTCTCCGAAAAGACGCTGAACGTTTTGAAGGAGCTTCAGGAACCCGTGGAGTTCTACGTTTTCGGCAACCCGCAGAATTCTGAGCTCTATCCGAAGGTCAAGCGATTGATAGACCAGTATTGCGACGCCAGCTCGAAAGTGACCTGCATACTGGCGGACGATTACATTTTAAGGGACCCCGGCAAGATCCAGAAGATCAAGAACCAGTTCAACGTGACCGACTGGGACACCGTCATCGTGAAAGTGGGCGAGGAGACGAAGGAGCTCAAGGAAAACGACATGGGCGACTTCAAGTTCGAGCACAATTACTACGACTACGGACAGAAGAAGAAACTGGTGCTCTTCAAGGCCGAGCAGGCCCTGACCTCCGCTATACTGGAATTGCAGAACCCTGAGCAGAAGCACGTTTACTTCACGGTCAACCACGGCGAGAGAAGCATTCTTAGCAAAGAGGACCGCAACTACAGCATCGTGAAGGAATATCTGGAAAGGGACCGCGTGCTTTGCGCTCCGCTGGAACTCTACAGGCTCTCCGACATGACGGAAACGAACTGCGACCTTCTGGTCGTAGCCGGGCCGACCAGGGACTTCCTCGAGGAGGAAGTGGAAGTGCTGCGCCGCTATATCATGCACGGCGGCCGCGCGCTTATCATGATCGATCCGAATTCCGACTGCCAGAGCATTCCGAAACTTCTGACCTCCTGCAATGTCAACGTCGGCGACGACGTCACCGTCGATCCTACGACGAGGATAGCGGGCACCGGCTGGTTCGACCTGGTCATTCCGACTTATCCCGAGCACGAGATAACGAAAAATCTCGATTCGCTGAGCATTTTCTACATGGCGCGTTCCGTCATGGAGATCAATCCCGAGAATAAGGACTATATCGTCACGCCGTTCCTGCAGACTACCTCGGACGGCTGGGGCGAGACGAAGTACCACGGCACGTCCTACCACTACGACGAGAAGACCGATCTCGGAGGCCCGGTGTCGATCGGCGCGGCCGTTGAGAACAGGCGCACGGGCATGAGACTCGTCGTAATAGGCGACGCAGACTTCGCCGACAACTTCTACGCGGAACGCCCCATCTCCAACAGGGACATCTTCCTGAACGCCTGCAACTGGGCGATGCAGAGGGAATTTCTTGTTTCCATCGGTCCGAAGACCATCCAGGAGATCAGGAGCCTGAAGCTGAACCGCAAGCAGATATCCTTGATAAGAACACTGGTAATAGTTTTGGTGCCGGCCTTGGCGCTCTCTCTGGGCCTTCTTGTTTATGTGCGCCGCCGTCAGTAAGGAACTTTCATGAAATTTAAGACAACGTTATTTTTGCTTATCCTTGTTTTGGCAGTCGGCGGCTACGTTTGGTTCGTCGACCGCTTCAAACCGTCCACGGCCGAACTGAAGCAGACCGAAAAGCGCGTCCTGCAGGACTTCCGTCCTGAACTGATCACGAGGATCACGATAGCGAGGCAGGTGAGGGAGAACGACACCGGCAAGGTGCTGCGGCTCGAGACGTACGAACTGGAAAAGGAGACGCTGGGCTGGAAGCTCGTGAAGCCGGTGAACTTCCCGGTCAACACTCCCTTGGTCCGCCAGATACTGGACAACCTGAAGAAGGTCGACCAGAACCGCTTCATATCGGGCAGCGAATACGAGAATATCAACCGCGACGCGACCGGGCTCAACGCTCCGGACATCATTGCGACCTTCGAGACGCCGCAGACGTCCGTCGTATTGAGAGTCGGCGCGCAGGTGCCCTTGGGCTGGGAATACTACGCCGAACTGAAGGGCAAGCGCCAGGCTTACTTCATTCCGAACCAGATGCGCGACATCCTCTGCTTCGAGACCGACAGCTCCGAGCAGGACGTCAGGCGCAGGAGAGTCTTCGACGTTACGCCCGAATACGTGAACGCCGTGCAGATGTCAATAAACGGCGTTGAGATCGACCTGAGGAAGGGGAAAGACATCCTCAGCTGGTACACCCAGACGCCAGTTTACGACAGGGGCGACGACAAGCTTATCGGCGAAGTCGTGAAGAAGCTTTCCAAGATCGACGTTCTGAAATATATCGAGCAGCCCAGGGAGAAGATCGACTTCAAATATTCCGTGGCGCTGGTGCAGAGAGAGAATTCCCAAAGGCTTCAGATAAGCGATGTCATGATAGAGGTGGACGAATGGTATGAGACCAACCGTTTCTGTTACGCCAGAAGAGCCGAATACGGCCAATTCTTCACGCTGCATCCCGACGTTCTCGATTCCTTCGTTCCCGACGTTGACCACTACCGCGCCAAGACGCTCATAGCGCCGGGCGTCTTTGACGACGTCTGCGAGCTTGAGCTGACGAAAGACGGCAAGACCATGAATTTCTCCTACGACAAGCAGGAGAACAAATGGGATCTCTCGAGCATGCTGACCACGACGCTGAAAGACGAGATGGCGATAGAGGACTACGTCTTCCTCTGGATGGACATGCCGGTCGCACGCTTCGCCACTTCTGAGGAAGCGAAGGCAGCCCTGCAGGAGAAGTTCCTCGAAATTAAATTGCGCTATCAGGACAAGGACGAATACGAGAATTATGTTCTCTCCGCGCCGAAGGACGGCTTGATGTTCATGGAGCGCATGACGAACGTTTATGTCGCCGTGAAAGCCGAAAGCGTTGAGAAACTCTATACGACGAACACCTTCCGCTTTCTTTCCAGGGAGGCCATGAACGTGCCTGAGAACGAAGTTGAAAGGATAGAGATAGAGACGCCGGAAACTTTCGTCGCGATCAGCTACGGAACGAATTTCTGGCTCGCCACCGAGAACGACAAGACGCGCCAGATCCTTCCCAGGGTCAGGGACGAAGTCGCCAGCCGCATGCCGGTCCTTATCGATCACTACGTCAAGGAAAGCTCCGAGCTCGATCTGCCAAATTACGGCCTCGACAAGCCCGGCCTCAAGATCTCCTTCATTTTGAAAAACGGGGAGAGCAAAACGATCGCGCTCGGCAAGGAAGCGGAGCCGGGACGCTACGCGATGCTGGGCGAACAGCCCTACGTCTTCGTCGTGAACAAAGAGACGGCGCTCGCCCTGGAGCAGTTCATAGAATTAGCCAGAATATATCGTGAATGACTACCAAAGGAGTCAAAACATGAGAAAAGCCATATTCATTATTTCCTTACTGGGACTTTTTAGCGGTTTAGCCAACGCGGAGGACATCGTCGGCATGGCGCCGAGGGAGACGAGCGTGGTGGTGCGTACGCAGAAAAACCTGAAGTCTTTTTTGCGCATTCCCTCGCCGGGCTTCTGCTATGACGAAATGAAATACACGGCCCGCGTCGTTTCTGAACCGAAAGCCACGATCTTCCAGGTCAGCATGCTGGCGCCGACCAACCAGCCCGACAGGATCGTCATGCCTTACGCAAGGATACTCCGCCCGGACTATACGGAAGTCGCCGCCAACACGTTCACCAACGCGCTCTTCTGGGCCAACGGACAGATCTTGGCGCAGCGTTTCGTCGTGCCGGAAACGATGAGCCAGTACCTCATAGCGGTTGGTTACGTTGATTACAGGGACGCCAGGCACCGCCACATAAGCGGCGGACCTTACGAGACCGTGATCGACCAGAAGGGCAGGATAGTCCACCGCGGCGAAGTTTTGAACAAGTCGCAGTACAAATCCTCTTTCAGCATCGACTCTGACATCCTCTTCCTGGACGACGAGCTCGAGATACAGGTGACTCAGGACGAAGTCAGAAAAGGCGTCACGAACGTCGTGGAGACTTTGTTCAGCTATACCGTGGTGAACCTCGACACCGGAAAGATCGTTCTGGACAGCGAGGATGTCCAGAAGCCCGTCATTAAGATGAAGACTTTGGGCAACTACGCCATCGACATCAGGACGTCCAGGAACGGCAAAACTTTCTGGCACGGCATGAAGGTCTACTGCGTGCTGCCGAGGCTTGAAAGAACCTTTGACCCGGATTATGTCGGCAAGCTCACCTTGAACGACGGCATACTCTGCGGCTCTTCCAACGACCTTCACCAGCTTCAGGACGGACGCTATTCCCCGGCCGTCAAAGAAAGGATCAGCCAGCGCATCTCCTCGTCCGAGATAACCAACATCTACGGCGGCAGGGGACGCATCATAACCCAGGACAGGGGATACGTGAGCTACATCTTGGGCGTTAACCTTAAGCTGAACATGCCGTATCTTCTGGAGATCGAGTATCCCGAGGACGCGCCGCGCACGATCGCGGTCTCCGTCAACGGTGGCACTTACTCTCCCTGCGTCCAGAGCGGACACACCCTGCCTTACCAGGAGCCCAGCCAGTTCGTGGAACAGCTGCAGCTTCCCCTTAACGGCGACGTCAACAAGATGCGCTTCATCGTCTGGGCGGGCGACGACGAGATCAGGAACGGCTTCAACGTCGCGATCGCCGACCCCGGCGACGTCAACGCGCCCTTCAGCAAGAAGCCCCTTGTTTTGAGGATCAATCTCTATTCCTTCCTGACCATCGCCGTTCCTCAAATGAAGGAGCATTTCCCCAAGGAATACCAGCGCTACGTCTGGACGGAAGGCGAGCAGATGATGGGGCGCGACGGCGTTTCCTTCGCACCTGTTTTGAACAGCCTTTTCTACGGATTGAACTCTTTTTCGCCCCTGATCCTGGCCTGGAACTCACATGCCGGAAGCAATGGGACGGTGCTCTTCCCGACGGAACACTACACCATCTCTTACAAGACGGAGATCAACGGCGTGGAGTACATGAGCGACCGCAAGGAGGACAACAGCAAGCGTAAAAACTATATCGGCGCGGCCGCCGACCTTGCGCGCTACCTGAAGATGAGGATCTTCCCGAGGATCGAATACGGCGGCAGCGACAAACTGAAAGGCAAGTTCGCGGTCGGCCCCGACGGCCAGCCCTACCAGCCCTACATTTACGACAGCAATTCCGCTCCGCTCTTCGATTCCGTGGATGTGACCTATGACGGCGTTCTGGAAGACTGCGTCGGCATCATAAAGGAAATGGTAAAAGCCGTTCCTGCCGATTCCCGCGCGAACTTTGAGAACCTCATCATGAGGCAGCGAGCCAACTTCACACCCATTTCCTACAGCGACAACGCCCTCAAGCTTTACGCTCAGGAAAAGGGACTTTCCGTCCCGGAGGGCGAATTGCGCGATGAAGTGGTGATGAAGCGCCAGGACGACTACAAGGTCTGGTACCAGAACAAGAAGTACGCCTTCTTCGCCAAGGTGAACGAAGCTTACAACAGCCTTCTGAACAAGAAGGGCAGCCTCATCTACTACAACTGGAGAAAGGGCGGCATGCCCTACGAAGGTCTTTATTACTATGATCCCGCCGCCTGGACGGAGATAAAGAGGGTAAGGGCCTTGCCCGTGGAAGGCTTCCCGCTTCCCACTATCACGAGCGAGCAGTTGTCCGGCGCGGTCTCCAAGTGGACGAACGACGAAGACGCGCTCCTCAGGGACGTCTTCAATTACGGCCTGAACCCGGTCTGCCCGGTCTTCGGAACGCTGGCGGCCACCGCCCAGAATTATCATGATCTCTTCCGCAAGGATCAGAACAGTCTCGATCTGGCGGTGAAAATAACGCCGAACGTTCAGTCGAAGACGCTTGTTCTGGATTGCAAAAAGGTTCCCAGCATGGCCGGGCAAACGATGTACCGCTCCAGGGAATACTCCATGTACGATCCTCTTCTGGCCTTCGTTTACGCCAACCCGAGATACATCGCTTTCGAGCAGTCGCACCAGTCCTGCTTCCCGTTCGCGGAAACGACCAGGCGCTTCATGATGAATTACCTTGCCCTGCCGCTCGTGCCTTTCGGCGAAGTCAAGCAGCCGGAGGGGACGCCTTTGAACGTCTATCTCGGCGTTTACAACGGGAGCCCCTACGTCGCGGTCGCCAACCAGACCCTCAAGCCTGTCTCGGCGAGGGTAACCCTTCCTCTGGCGGGCGTCAAGCAATTGAGGCCTCTCGTCACGAAGGAAAAGCGCCAGCCCTATTTCGTCAAGGAAGACACCATCGAGGTCGATCTGACGCTTCAGCCCATGGAACTCAGGAGCTTCAAGGCGGAATAAATGTCCGAAGTCTGGCGGGACAAAGACGACAAAAGGAATCTTTCGCCTTCGTGTCTTGTGACGGCGCTCGTTTTTTGCGCCGCCCTGATACTCGGACTTTTCTTCCTCGCGAACTTCGTGACGGAAAAGTGCGGCGACCTTCTGAAGATGACGTATCCTTACGTCTCGCCCTTTATGGACAAGGACGTGACAAGCGAAGAGCAGGCGGAGTTCTCGAATTCCTGGTTCAGGATCGCCGATTGCATCAGCAGGGATCCCCTTATCCTGACCAACAGCAGCGTCATGATAATCAAGAACGTCGTCCTGGACAGAAGCGTTTCCAAAGAAGAGATCGCGGATCTTAAGAAATTAGCGGAGCGTTTGGAAGAGAATGAATAGGACGCTTTTCCTAACCTTTTTCTCAGCGCTTACGCTCTGCGCCGAAAGTTATTTCACGGTCGATCTGCCCGAGAACTGGCAGAAAGTTCCCACCAGCAGCCTCTCCATCTACAATCACGCCGAGGACGCCCTGAAGAACGAAAAGGTCGGCACCTACAGCGCGGCTTACGAGCGCAAGGCGCTCCTTGACTTCACGCTGCCGTACATTTTGGTCGAACAGGAGAAGCACGCGCCCTACAGCGTAAGCGAACTGGAGAGCATGGCGGAGGAGATGCCCTCCATCATAAGGCAGGCTTACCTTCCTCTGCACCGCGCCGGAAAATTCGGGGAAGTGAAAGTCATGCCCGGGATCTACGACCGCGAGCGCAACATGGTCTTCACGTACTACGAGATGGTCCGCGCCAAGCCCCGGGAGGAGATGTTCGCCTTCACGGCCTGCTTCCCGAGTAAGATCGGCCTTGTCAAACTGCATGGCTTCGGCAAAAGATCCGACTATGAGAAGAGCATGGCGGAAATGGAGCAGATCCTCAACTCCTTCACTTTCGGAAGCAATTACTTTTACACTCCTTCCCTTAAGAGCTCGAAGAAACTCAAAGCTCTGCCGGCCGTCTGCATAGTCGCTTTCGTTTTGCTCTACGCCCTGCGCTTCATTGGAAAACGCCAGTCGGGCGGAAGGGAGCCTTTTTCCAAAAAAGCATGAACATGAAAAAACTATTTTTACTTGCGGCTTCGCTGCTGCTCCTTGGCGCCTGCAAAAAGCAGGGCGCCGAAACTCCCGCCTGGCGGGACATGCCCAAGGCCAAACCTATAAGCGGCGAACTTTCTGACGGCGTCATAGCGCTTTCCGGTACGAACCGCTGTTTGCTCATGGGGCAAAAGCTCGCGCTGCCGAAGTACGCCGCCTTCTACAGCGAACCCGGGCAGGATCCGAAAAGCATAGTGCCAATTATCATCGCGATAGGGGAGAAGCAGTATTTTTCCGGATCGATGTACGCGGACACAAACAAGGTCGGAAGTTTCAAAACGCCCTCTTTCTTTCTTGGCACCTGTATCTCCAAGCACAACTATTTCAGCCGTTCGGCCTTCTCGCCAATGAAGCTTCCGCATGAGGTCGCCAACATTACCCTCTGGGGCAACCAGAGCGCCATCAGGGAAGCGAATTTGAGGCGCTGGAACGATATTTTAAGCTACCATGACGACGCCTACAGGGAGCGCATGGCCAAGGCTAACAGGACGACCAATCTCCAGACCGACGAAGTCTGGGACGACGACGTCGACCTGACCGTCAGGATCCGCTACATCCTGGAAGGCTACACTTACATGTTCTACAAATCCGGCAACACCGCTAAATCTCCCGAAGAAGTGGAGCCTGTAGACGTCTTCAAAAAGCTGACCGCGGAAATAGAGACGCGCGAAAATCCGACCAACAAGGATCTGCGCAACGTGATGCTCTATTTCTCCTACGACGGCGGGCCGCGCTATTACATGTACAAGCGCGATTACGATCTGGAAGCCTGCTATTGGCGCCAGGCGGAGCATGTGACGCTTCAGAACGATCCTTCGAAGGTGAGCGTCAGCATGCTGCTTAAGCACAAGGGCGCCGTTATTGAAAGCCGCACTCTCCCTCTTTCGGATTTCGTTGCCAATTATTTCCCTTACGCCACCTTCACGAACTGCGTCAGCAAAGTGACGATCGAGGAACCGCCGGAAGATACGATACTGAAGATCGCCGTTGACGGCGGACCTTTTTACGGCATCATCGAAGCGGAAAAACAGATCAAGTGATCAGAAACCGGATTCCACTCTGAGCATCACGGTCTTGGACTGGATGCAGTCGAGTTTGTCGAGTTCAGCTATGGCGTCCTTCATCTTCGCCTCGTTCGTTTCCCTTGTCATGAAGGTCACGATGGAATAAGGCTGGGCCTTGGCGAATTCGTGCAGAATGACGGAGCTGATGCCGATGTTTCTTTCGGTCAGGACTTTTGAGAGGGCCGCGATGACGCCCGGTTTGTCGTCCGTCTTCCAGCGCAGATAATAGCGCATCTCCATTTCTGGAGCGGGCACGACACCGATCTCTTTGTCAAGCGCGAAGACCGGCAGCCTTCCGACCGATCCGCTGTAAATATTCCTCGCGATGTCTATGATGTCCGCCGTCACGGCGCTGCTCGTCGCGTCCATGCCGGCGCCTTCGCCGTAATAGAGGGTGCGACCGATCGGGGATCCGTTGATCTCTACGGCGTTGTAAGCGTCGGAGACTTTGGCCAGCATGCTTGCTTTGTCGATGAGCGTCGGGGCGACCATGCACTCCAGTTTGCCTTCATCTATTTTCGCCCAGGCCAGGAGCTTTATGACGTAGCCGAGTTCGTAGGCGCAGCGGATGTCGGTCTGGTCTAAGTTGACGATGCCTTCCGTGCAGATGGATTCGGGCTTCACCCAGGAGCCGAAACAGTTGGCTATAAGAAGGACCAGTTTGTGCAGCGAATCTTTGCCGATCAGGTCGAAGGTCGGATCCGCTTCGGCGTATCCGTTGTTCTGGGCGGCCTTGACGGCGTCGTCGAAGGCCATTGAATCTTTGCCCATCCTGGTCAGGATGTAGTTGCAGGTGCCGTTGACGATGCCGCGGACGCTCTTTATGGTATCGGCGGTCAAACCTTCGCGCACGGCTTTTATCACCGGGATCCCGCCGCAGACGGCGGCTTCGTAATAGAGGTCGACGCCGTTTTCCTTGGCAAGCGCGGCCAATCTCGGGCCGTATTCGGCCAAAAGAGCCTTGTTCGCCGTCACGACGTTCTTCTTGTTCTCGAGGGCTTTCGTTATGACCTGCAGCGCTATGCCGCAGCCGCCTATAAGCTCGACGACGATGTCGATCTCAGGGTCGTTTAAGATGCCGTCCGCGTTGGTGGTGAAAAGGTCGAGCGGGATCCTGTACGGGCGTTCCTTGTAGGGGTAGAGGTCCGCGATCTTCTTCAGCCTGAGCTCGCAGGGGAGATGGCGTTTCTGCGCAGCCCCGTTCACAAGGTTGTTGGCGACGCCGGTGCCGACGACGCCGCAGCCGATCAGGCCGACGTTTATACATTTCTTAGTCATGATCACTCGTTTTTTTCTAGTTTATGAAGAGC
Source organism: bacterium (assembly GCA_017539325.1). Taxonomy (GTDB): domain Bacteria; phylum Auribacterota; class UBA3054; order UBA3054; family UBA3054; genus UBA3054. The sequence goes on from JAFYHD010000044.1 coordinate 10,572, forward strand.
AGCTCGCGGTATTTGGGCAGCGGCCAGAGGTCGTTGTCGACCAGCTCCTCGAGCCTGTCTATGGGCTTCCTGACGACTTCTATCATGCCGGCCACGCCGTGGTAGGCGAGAGCCTTCTCGTAGATGTCCTCTATGACGTTGGCCTTTTTGCGGGCTTCTATGAGCGCGTCGACGTCGGCGCGGATCTCGGCGATAAGGTTTGACACTTCTTTCGCCAGCTCGATCTCCGGTCCTGAAGTTGCGAGGTATTCTTCGGGGAAGATCTCCTTCGAGAGCGAAACGCTCTTAAGAAGCCTCGTCTTGTATTCCAGGGCGGCCGGGATGACATGGTTGGTCGCCATGCGGCCTATCACGCGCGCTTCGATCTGGACCTTCTTGACGTAGGTCTCCCATTTGACTTCGTTGCGGGCGATAAGCTCTTTCACGGTATAGACGCCCGTCCTGCGGAACATCTCGACCGCTTCGTGCTCCGTGAAAGCCGTGAACATCCTGGGGACGCAGCTTTCGGTGTCCAGGCCGCGCTTCTCAGCCTCTTTTTTCCATTCCTCGGTGTAGCCGTTGCCGTCGAAGAGAATCGTTTCCAGAGCCTCCTTGATCATAGGCTTCAAAAGATCCATGATGGCAGGCTGCAGAGCCTTTCCGGAAGAAAGGTCCTTGGAGAGATCCGCGTAGAAGCTTGAGAGCTGGTCGGCGACCGCAGCGTTCAGAGTCGTAAGCGCGCCGGCGCAGTTGGCGGAAGAGCCGACGGCTCTGAATTCGAACCTGTTGCCGGTGAAGGCGAACGGGCTCGTCCTGTTGCGGTCGGTGTTGTCGATAAGTATCTCGGGGATCTCCACGAGCCCAATCTTCTTCCCGTGTTTCCCGGCGATCTCGATGGGCGTGTCGGAAGGAACTTCCAGAAGTTTTTTCAAAACGCTCGTCATGGCCTGGCCGAGGAACACCGAAATAATGGCCGGAGGAGCCTCGCTGGCCCCCAGACGGTGCGCGTTGGTAGAAGATGCTATGCTCGCCTTCAAAAGGCCGTTGTAGCGCTTCACAGCCATCAGGGTGTTGACGAGGAAGGTCAGGAACTGCAGGTTGCCTTTGGCATCCTTGCCGGGCGCGAAAAGGGGAGTGCCGGTGTCGGTGCCCAGCGACCAGTTGTTGTGCTTGCCGCTCCCGTTGATGCCGGCGAAAGGCTTCTCGTGCAGGAGAACGACGAAGCCGTGCTTCCTGGCCACGTGGTTCATGAGGTTCATGACCTGCTGGTTCTGGTCGTTGCTAAGATTCATCTCGCCGTAGATCGGCGCGATCTCGTACTGGTTGGGCGCGACCTCGTTGTGTCTCGTCTTTAAGGGAATGCCGAGCTTGTAAGCCGCGATCTCCAGTTCGCGCATGAAGTTCATGACTCTGGCCGGGATGAAGCCCATATAGTGGTCGTCCAGCTGCTGGCTCTTGCTGGATTCATGCCCCATAAGCGTCCTGCCGGCCAGCGTAAGGTCGGTCCTGGCGGCGTAGAGCTCTTCGTCCACGAGGAAGAACTCCTGCTCCCAGCCGAGGTAGGCTTTCACTTTGCCAACTTTCTTGTCGAAGAGCTCGCAGATCGGGAGCGCGGCTTCCGTCAGAGCCTTCAAAGATTTTTTCAAGGGCGTCTTGTAGTCCAGCGCCTCGCCGGTGTAGGCCAGGAAGACCGTGGGAATGCAGAGCGTGTCGCCCTGGATGAAAACGGGGGACGTCGGATCCCAAGCCGTGTATCCTCTGGCTTCGAAGGTCGCCCTGATGCCGCCGTTGGGGAAGCTGGAAGCGTCCGGCTCCTGCTGGATCAGGACCTTGCCGTCGAAGACTTCGATCATGCCGCCCTTGCCGTCGTACTCCAGGAAGGAGTCGTGCTTTTCGGCGGTGGAGTCGGTCAGCGGCTGGAACCAGTGCGTGATGTGCGTCGCGCCGTGTTCCAACGCCCATTTCTTCATGCCGGACGCGACTTCGTCCGCTATGGCAAGGCTCAGGGGTTTTCCGTTGTCTATGCAGTCGATGAGGGCTTCGTAAGTCTTGGGATCGAGGTACTCCTTCATCTTGGCGCGCGTAAAGGTCAGCTCGCCGAAGTATTCGGAGGGAAGTTTGTCTGGGGTATCTACGGGGATGGGCTTCTTGTTGAAGGAGGCGCGCACCGCTTTGAATCTAAGGTTGCTCATTTTTTTCGGTATTGATGGCTAAAAAACTCAGTTGAACATCGTGTCGCTTTCGAGCCGCTGTCGCGCCGACTTGTCGTACAGAAATTCGACAAGTTTGAGCGCGAAAAGATAGGCCGCGCCTGGCCCCTTTCCGGTAATAATGTTCCTGTCGCAAACGACCGGTTCCGCGGTGCGCCACTTGGTTTTCGAATACCCTTCCTCGCAGGAGGGATAGCAGGTCGCCTCATAGCCGTCGAGGAGGCCTTTCTCAGCCAGGATGAAGGCCGGGGCCGCGCAGATGGCGGCGAGCGCTTCGCCTTTTTCGGCGCGCTTTTTAATGATCAGGTCGAGCACTTCGCAGTCCCTCAGGTTGTAAGCCCCGGGGAGTCCGCCCGGCAGCACAACGAGGTCGAAGGACTCATCCGCGACTTCGCTCACCGCGCAGTCGCTCGCGACCGTAAGGCCGCGGGACATGGTGACGAAGCCGCCTTCCGGAGAAGCGAGCGTCACTTCCGCTCCGGCTCTTTTCAGAAGGTCGTAAGTTGTCAAAGCTTCGATCTCTTCGCTGCCGTCAGCTATGGCTATGAGAACTTTTTTGGTCATTTTATTTTGAGAGGAAGCGGAGCGCTTCGACGCGCTCCTCGATTTTTTCAAGCGTAAGGTGGCGGAAGGCGTCGATACTGAAAGCGGTGACGAGGAAGGAGCCCATGGCCGTGCCGTAGCGGACAGCTTCCGTAACGTTTTCGTCGTTCAGTCTTCCGTTCCTGGCGATGAAGCCCAGAACGCCGCCCGCGAAGGAATCGCCGGCGCCCGTCGGGTCGATGACCCTTTCGGTCGGGAAGGCGGGGACGGCTTTCATGAAGCCGTTGCGCCCAAAGACAAGGGAACCGTGCTCGCCCTTCTTCAGCAGAAGATATTCAGGCGAGAAGCGCTCCATGATCTTTTTGCCGGCCGCTATCAGGTTCGGGCAGTCGGTGAACATCTTCGCCTCGCCGTCGTTCATGACGATGACGTTGACTTTCTCGAAGACTTTCTCGAGCTCGTCCCTGGCGGAGTTGATGTAGAAGTTCATGGTGTCGCAGACTTTGTAACTGTCCGGCATTTGCTCTATGACTTTCATCTGCAGGGATGGGAGAATGTTCGCCAGAAAGAGCGTTTTCGCCTTTTTGTAATTCTCGGGGATCTTGGGCTCGAAAGTCGCGAAGACGTTCAGCATCGTGCAGTGCGTGTCCGCGGCGTTAACATCGTTCAGATACGAGCCTGACCAGCGGAAAGTTTTCGCGCCTTTTACGACTTCCAAACCTTCGAGGTCGATGCCGTGCTCCTTTAAAAGCTCGGTGTGTTCCTTGGGAAAATCGTCACCCACGACGCCGATCAATCCGACCTTGGCCTGGAAGGAGGCGCTCATGGAGAAATAGACCGCGGAGCCGCCCAAACAGTTCTCATGCGTTCCGTAGTGCGTCGTGACGGTGTCGAGGGCCATGGAGCCCACGGCCGTTATATCAGGAATAATGCTCATGGTTCAAGCGCGGGCGAGGTGTTGCTGCCGCCGGAGATCAGCGTTGTTTCCTTTCCGGTCTCGCTGTCGACTATCACGATGGAAGAGCCGGCGCGGGCGAAGACGATGTGGCGGGAGTCGGCGGCCCAGCAGGGGAACTCGTCGTTAGAGGGATTGTTCGTGACGTTCTTCGAGTTGCCGCTGGAAAGATCGCAGACGCAGACTTCGTAGTTGCCGCCGATCTGGGCGACGAAGGCAATCTTCTTGCCGTCAGGCGACCAGGCCGGGCTCGTGCAGTAACGGGAGACATTGCGGCAGATGCGGGTGCGGCCGCCGCCGCTTGCGTTCATGATGTAGATCTGGGGGCTCTTGCCCTCGTCGCAGGAGAAGAC
>JAFYHD010000045.1 GCA_017539325.1 bacterium
CCCGAAACCATTCTTCGCTTCGGGAAGCAGTGTCGGAACAGAAAGGCAGCTGCCGAGAGCGTTGCGGATCGAGACGCTGCTCTCCCCTTCTGCAAGCGCTTTCATGGCGGTTTCGCTAAGCGTTCCGCTCAGCTTAAGCGTGGTCTTACCCTTAACATATTTTTGAACGTTCACGACTTCCTGCGTGACAGTGTCGGATAACGCCGCTCCCGCCGTAAAGAAAATTATGGCCAAAAAAGTCAGGATAGATTTTTTCATTTGATCCTCCGAAAAAACAAGCTTGCCAATGGTTAACCGTATCTTGCTTCCTTGTATAATGTTATCAAAAAGGCCAATTGTTTTGTATATGCAACAAAAAAAGGCCCGCGGACGCGGGCCTTTTTTTGTTCGGCGTTTTGGATTTGCTTTTATTTGATGTTCTGAGCGCCATTGCCGGGGATGGCGCCGAAGAGCTTGAGGGCGGCGTCCAGGGGGTAGCGGTTGCCGAACATGTCGACCTTGGAAACGATCGTGCCCTGCTGCGGGAGACCCAAGACGGAACGGAGAGCGTTCAGTTTGTCGGTGTCTAATGTGGCGGTCTCGGAGTACTTCATACTGAGGAAGGCGTTGAGGTAGGGGGCGTTCAGGCGGCCCTTGAAGACGTTGGGGTCTTCCAGGGTGGTGTTTTCCTGAGCGGATTCGATGCCGAAGTTGCCTTCCATGTCGTCCTCGAAATCCTCGACCTTGACCTTGATGACGGAGGGGGATTTCGTGACCTGGGCGTCGGACTGGCGGTTCAGGAAGAAGACGTTGCCGTCAAGCTTGGTCTTCTTGGTGCTGTCGAGGCCCTTGGTGTTGTCGAAGCCGGTCAACACGCTGAGGCCGATGACGTTGTCCTTGATCTCGGAATTCATGTTGGCGTTGACGCGGACGCCGAAGCCCATGTCGGAGAGCTCACTCGTGCGGCTCCAGGTGTAGAGCACGGTGTTGTTCTTGAAGATCCATTCCACCGCGCCCTGCTCGGGGTTGCTTGAGATGACGTTAGCGCCGATCATCAGATTGTTGCAGAAAACGTTGTTCTCCATGATGACCTTGCCTTTGTACCAGTTGAGGTTCACGGCGATGTTGCCGGCGTTGACAAAAGCGCAGTTCTTGAAGGTGATGTCGCCTTCGGCTCTGTTGGCGGTGGCGGCGTAGACAAGGTAGCGCTTGCTGGAAGCGAACGGCGTGTCGCCCTTGGCGGGAGGCTCAAGCCACATGCCGGTGTCGACACCCTCGGGTTTGCCCTTGGTGGCGTGGTAGCTCTGGGCCATGCCGTCGTCGAAGATCAATCCGTCGAAGACCATGTTGACGCCCTTGGGAGCCGGTTTGGTCTTGTCGAATTCAATCGTGAAGATGCCGAGTCCGGTGCCCTTCTTGTCGTTGTTTTCATTGAGGGGCTGGAACATGGTCTTGTACTTCAGAGGATCTCTTTCGGAGAAATCGGCTTTGTAGCCGCCGATGATGGAGATCGGCTTGTCAATAAGGAACCAGTTGCATTTGAGGTTGCCGGGATAGATGCCCTCGGCCAGGTGGATGGTGTCGCCGTCCTGGGCTTTTTCCAGGGCTTTCCAAAGACTCTTCAGAGGCTCTTCCTTGGTTCCTTCCTTGCTGTTTTTGCCGGTGCTAAGGGATACGTAAATGTCAGCGGCCATAAGGGAGGAGCAGGTCAAAAGAACAGCGAGAATGGTCAGTAATTTTTTCATAATGTTCTCCTTTCTTGTTAATGAATGCTTGGCAACTTAATTTTAGCAAATGAATGGTTACTTGACTTTGGTAAGCTTAAGGACGGCCGAGTCGTATTCCGGGCGCATCGTGAAGCCGATGCCGACTTCCATCAAAGCCTCGCCGCTAAGAACTTCCTTGTTGACGACGGTGTGGAGCTTCGGATTGCCCTTCCTGTCCAAGGTATAGTTCAGCTCTTCTACTCTGTACTTGGCCTTGGGGTCGAGACCCTGGAGCTTCACGGGCGGCGGATAATCGCCGCAGTAGGTCATGTTCATGCCGTAGAAGAACTGGATGGCCTTGCTCTTCTCTTTGTTGACGTACATGATGGAAGCGTAGGTGTTCTCGTAGGGGCTGACCAAGCGGTAGAGGTCGCCCTGCTGAACGATTGGCCTGATCTCCTTCTTGTAGGTCTCGATGGCCTTGGTGGAGAATTCCAATTCCTCTTCCGTCATGTTCTTGGGATGCAGCTCGAGGCCGAGGCGGCCGGACATGGCGACGTCGAAGCGGTACTTGATAGGCGTGACGCGGCCGGTCTGATGGCTGGGGACCGCCGTGACATGGCAGGCCATGGCGTTGGCGGGATAGAACTGCGTCTCGCCCCACTGGATGAAGATCCTCTGCCTGGCGTCCGTGTCGTCGGAGCCCCAGAATTCCTCAGCGTAGGAGAGGAAGCCATATTCCGCGTGGGCGCCGCCCGAAGAGCAGGCCTGGAAGATGATCTTAGGATATTTCTTCCTTAATTTGGCGATGAGCTCATAGACGCCCATGGTGTAATCGAACCAGAGGTTGGCGCACTTATCGCCTTTAAGGAAGTCGGAGCCGTAGTTCATGAAGTCCGCGTTGGCGTCCCACTTGATGTAGGAGAGGCCGGGAGCGGATTTCAGGACGGCGTCGATCTGATTGAAGATGTTTTCCCTGACCTTGGGGTTGGACATGTCGAGGACGACCTGCGTGGCGCCGCGGCCGCCTCTTAAGGCGCGGTTAGTGCCCCTGATGATCCATTCCGGATGGTCGTGGGCGATCTGGCTCTTGGTGTTGGCCATTTCCGGCTCGAACCAGAGGCCCAGCTTCAGGCCACGCTTCTTGGCTTCCTTGACGAGGAAGGCGAGACCCTTGGGAAGCTTGTCCCTGTTCCAGGTCCAGTCGCCCAATCCCGAGGTGCCGTTGTTGCGGGTGAATTCGCCCTGGGCAAACCAGCCGTCGTCGATGACGAACATTTCGCCGCCTATCCTCTTAACGCCGTCCATCATGTCGAGGAGGACCTGGTCGGAAAGGTTGAAGTAGGCGCCTTCCCAGCTGTTGAGGAGGATGCTCCTGAGCTCATGTCCCCTGGGGATGCAGTAGTCGCGGGCCCAGGTATGGAAATTGCGGGAAACTTGGCCCTTGCCCTTGTCGGAATAAGTTAGCAGGAACTTAGGGAGAGTCAGCGTTCTATTGGCTTCCAGAATGTAGGGACCGGAAAGGTTGGCGGCGCCGGCGTAGATGTGCAGATCGTCATTGGCGTCGTGAAGGAGATCGATGTGCCAGGAGCCGGACCAAGCCAGGGCGCCGGCAATGACCTGCCCTTCCGTCTCGGTGGCTTTTTGGCCGATCGAGAGCATGAATGAGGGGTTGTTGCCCCAGGCGTCGCGGACGCCGGACCTGGCGTCGAATTCGAGGTGGCCGCCTCTGGGGATCTCGCTTTCGGCGGCGAAGGCCTCGGAGGCCCAGGTGCCGTAAAGATTCTGGACGAAGTAACGGTTAGAGAGACCGCGGAACTTCAAGCCGCAGGAATCCATCCTGGGGAGCCTGACGTCGCTTTTTTCCTTATGAGTCAGCTCCACCCAGGTCTCTATGATGTCGGTTTCGAAACTGGCCCTGTAGTGCTGCTTCGCGAAGAAGGGATAGACTCTGTCTTTGTAGCTGAAAACGTAATGCTTGAAGCCCTTCTGGTCCTTCACTTCCTCGATCTTTTCTATCTGCCATTCCGTAGTCGGATCGCCGTTGGCGTGGATAGCTTGGAGCGCGCCGTGCACGTTCATGGACTGGCGGTCGGGCTGCGTCTCAAGGTCTCCGCCGAACGCGGGGTAGGTCTCCTGAATGTTGCCGCCCAGCGTGTAGAACCAGCGGCTAGTCTGGCCCCAGAGCTTCTCTATATCGGTAGCGCTGGAAAGTCTCTTGCCGTAATAGATGAGCGTCATGGTGTCCTTCCTCGGGACGAAGAGCATCATGGTGTTTTTCGTTTTGATCTGAAAAGTTTTGCCTTTGGCGATTTCTTTCATAGACGAATTTATTTATGGTGGTTAATTCAACAATGGGTATATTTTACCACAATGCCCCCTGGGATGCTGAAAAACCCGAAACGCAATTTTTTCGTTTTCGCGACCGCTTACTTAGAAAAAGGAGAAATTTTATGCAGCTACCAAAATCAATATTACTGCTCGTCTTAATCTCGATATCGCTCTCCGCCCTGGCTTACGGCGGCCTTACGGAGGCCGGCGAAGCCTTCCTTGGAGGCGCGCAGGTGACCGTTCTCCACTGCGGAGAACCAATATCCCTGGGCTCATCTTTCGAGACCTACGGCAAACTTTACCTTACGCCCGAACCAACGTGTCTGGCCTTGCTGATTTTCTTTTTCCTGTTCAGGCGTCGAACCCGTTAACAAAACAAAAAGGATTCCCTTTATGAAAAAGATCCTGTTCATGATCTTCCTCGTTTTCACGGCCCTGGCTTCATTAGCCCAGGATCCGCTCATTCCCCTGCGGCTAGATATCGAAGATTCCGTCGCCGCCGCCAATTCCACCGTTTATGTGAAGTTCCTGATCCATGACGGCGACGACAGCCATGTTCTCTGGTCCAACAGCACTCTCACTCCTGATCTCGATCCTTTGTACGGCACGCCTATTGTGCTCTCAGGGCATACCCTCTATGTCCTTTTGGGCAATACGTCGCTTAGCAGCATGGAAGCTTTGCCAAGAAATCTTTTTGCCGAGGGCTCTTTAAGAAAATTGAGGATCTGGGTCTCCAAAAGCGCATATTCCAACTACAGGCTCCTGACTCCCGACCTTGACCTTGTGCCAGCTCCCTACGCCATCCGTTCGGAGGAAAGCCAGGGTTTCGACGCCGAGCTCTTCAGCGAGCACACCTCCGGAATCGCCGAGCTCAAGACTTCCCTCAGAAACTCCAACGCCAAGATCGCCGGATTGCAAGCTGTTTGCAAAGGGCTGACTAACGGCACCCTCCTCGTAGAATCTCCTTCTTCAAAAATAGCCCAAAGCATAGTGACGGGAAGCGGAGGAGAATATGTTTACAAGACCTCCTCCCCGTTAGTCGGCCCTTTGTCCCCGCCCACGCTGCCCGAGCATTACGACGTGCCTTACATCACTCATTTCGCCAGCCGCTTCAACGTTAAGGCCGAAACGCATATCAAAAGCGTCACGCTCTATTTTTCCAAAGCGTCCGAGATCGCCCCGCCGGGAGCCGTCTGCATCTTCCGCAAAACGCCGGAAATAAACGTCCTTTTCAGCGCCGCGAGCGTCGTAACCACCGCTTTTCCCCGCTGCGTTTACACCTTCGCGCCCTCCAATTCCCTCCTGATACCCGGAGAATATCTGGCGGGGCTGCGCAAGACTTCCGGTTACCAGACGATCCACCCTTACGTCTGTTCGCCCTACAGAGGAAAAATGAGCTGCTCATATTATGAAGAGCCCGAGCCGGCGCCCGTTATTTTCGCCAACCCTTCTCCCAACGCCAAAATTTATTGGAAAGATACGATTTCCGACAAGGAGCTCTGGTCTCAGCTGTCCTTTACGACCGATACAGAAATAAGCTTCTCAAAGAACGGAACGCTTTCCGTAAACGGATCCGACGCCGTGACAGAGAACTCGCTGGCGGGAAAAATGAACGATCTTTTGGGAAGCGGCGTGCTGATAGGCAGGGACGATCTGGATCCCGCGTTCCTTAGAGACCTCATAACCATATACGGCGGCACAGTGACCGGCGTACTGACCGTAACGGATCTTAGGCTCCCCACCGGCGGCAACTGGTTTGTCGGCAGCGCGGAGGAACGCTGCGACCTTGTCATCGCCAACAGCGCGGCCTGCCTGAGAGCCGACGCAGGTGATCTGGTCCTGGCGTCCAGCGGCGATATCAAGCCAGTCAGTTTTGTTGATTTCTCAGCTTCCCAGGGAGGACGCGCGGACATAACTTCCGGCGAAACGGAAGTCATGATCTGTTACTCCGGCCTTTCGGAAACCGCCGTGATCCTTCTGACGCCCTTGCAGGAGACGAGCGTCCCCTACTGGGTCCGCATCGACCCCGAAGGCTCCGCCAGCGTCTGTATTTCCGAAGCGCAGAGCGAAACTCTCAGCTTCACCTACGTTTTAATCCGAAAATAAGCGCTCCGCGCAGCCGCCTTGCGAAAGACGTCCCCTCGCAACGTAACGCGGCCTGTCCACTCGCGGATCGCCAGGGAGGAGCTTCATCCCTCCTCCCGCCTTTATAAATTTATGCGTATCGTCGTTTTCATTCTGCTTCTGTCGTTTTCGTTCTTCTCCTTTGGGGAAGAAAACGACTATATCTTCCGGTTCAGCTCAAGAAACGTGAACGAACACTTCACAGTGGGAAACAATCTTTTGAATTTTCGCCAATGCAGCGGATCGTCCGACTGGGTCTCCGTCAGCTTCAATGAAAATCATCAGTCCATTGATTTCCGCGCAAAGCAGCCGACAACCATAGAAAACCTCAGCAGCGCCATGTTTACCGTCAAATATGACGGAAGCAACGTGTTCGAACACGTGGTGATGGAGCCAAAGACCTACCGTTTCCTGTGCCAATGGGATGACGAAGGAATCATCGAGCAGGACAAGAATTACTCCGCCAGCCTGCTTAATGTTAAAGACGGCTTCATAAGCCTTGGACTTGAGGACGGAGACAGCGACAAATGGGTCTTCACGCCGCAAAAGCAGGGACTTTGCCTGGAAGTGACCGCAACCAACGATTTTGTTTTGGAAGCCCGTCAGGGCTCAATTGATTTCGGCGAACCGGAGAATGTCATTTTCTCGCGGAACAAGAACCTTTTTTCCAAGAGACTCTACGTCACCAACGCCATTCTTGGCCGGCCGCTGGATTTTATTGTGTCACGTCCGGAAAACGCGGCAGCCGAGACCATCAGTTATAAGTTTTCCCTGAGACCGGCAAGGCCTCTTGTTCTTATTCACGGTATCCGCTCGGAACCTACCTGGCACGGCTCGAAGGAAACTTCGTTCGGCGACCTTAAGGAGAAGGCTTGCCGCTACGAGCCCTTTCCGCCCTGCCTGGCGTTCGATTTCCCCTGGAATTCCAACCAAGGCTCGATCAAGGATTATTGCGGCGGCAAAGGGAGCGAATTCACCCTTTACGGTTTCACCGACAAACGCTGCGGAGACTGGGAGCTGAAGCCTTTGTTCTTCACCCATTCCATGGGAGGGCTTCTGCTTGTCGAGCAGATGAAAAACAGCGAATTTAGCGAAGCGGTCGCCGGCGCGGTGTTCGCGGGAAGCCCGTTCTGCGGATCCGACATCGCAAACGTCCTTTTGCAAAGCGACATCGGCCGCAAGGCGAAAGCGGGAGCCGATCTAATAAACAAGGTCAAGACCACGACCGAAAACTTCAAGCTCCTTGCCAGAGGTTCAAAAAGCATATCGGAAAGACTGAAAGCCGTAAAGACAAACTTCCCCGTCCTGTTTCTGGTGGGAGGCCGCCTGGATAACCGGATAACCGGCCGCGGAGACGAAAGGGTCAACATATCGTCCTCCGCCCTTTTCAACACGCTTTCCTTTTCCGACGAGGATCACGTCATAACCGGCATGGAACACGGCGAATTGGTCGACATCACGCTGCCTCCCGGCAGCGGTCACAGAGTGTTCTGCAACAAGTTACAAGAAATGATGGAGCATTGATCATGAAAAAAACAGCCCTTGTCCTCATTGCCTTTTCCCTTTTGCCGGCTTTCGAAACATTCGGAGACCTGGCTTTTTCCATAATCGAGCCGGGGTACAAGCGATACGACACTTCGTTGGAGCTGGTCAAAAATTTCAGCGATTACCTGGTAATAATAAGCCCTGACGGAGAAAATTGGGAATATCTGCAAGAGCACGACGGAATATCGTGCGGCCGCCAATTCGCTTCCCTGGCCATGAACGGCAACGGCAGAAATATCTTTTTCTCCCTGGCAAAAAAACTGCCGGCTCATTATGTTTCCAAAAACATCCTTGGCATAAAGCCTATCGCTGTTCCCGTCGCCAGGAACGTCAAGGCGCGCGCCACTAATTTCCTAACCCTTTCCTTTGATAAAAGATTCGAAGCCAGTTTGGCCGGCGCAGATTCCCAGTCCGCTAACAGCATTAATTTCAGGCTTCTGACCGACGGCGACGAAGACGGCCTCCCCGACACAAACGAATACGAAAAATACGGAGCCTGGCCCGGCCTCTACGACACCGACCGGGACGGCCTCTCGGACGGCGAAGAAGTTGCTCTTGGCCTTTTGCCCTATATGGCCGACAGCGACGGCGACGGAATCGATGATCCGGCCGACCCGCATCCGCTTACTCCGGAGTACGAGCTTTCCTATTCCGCCTGGATTTCCTATTGGAATACGGTTTGCGCCAGATTTCAGGTTTCCAACGACGGTCTGACAAAGACGGCATACAACGACAGGATCGACCCGTTTTTCGACTATATGGGCGTGACGGCCAAGTTTTCTCCGGAAAGCATCACCCTAGAAACCGACTTGCCTGAAACAAATGTTTTTGAGGTCTCGTTCCTCTGCAGCGGAGTTGTGACAGGCTTGCTGTACACCGCCGAGTGTTTCGGGCTTGATTATGAAAAAGCTCAGTTCCTGCCAGATGACAAGTTCTTATCTTTACCGGAAGGATCGATTGGCCTCCCCTTCATTGCTCGCTGCGGCGAACAGCTTCGCTTTCGGCTTATCTCGGAAACGGATAACAAAGAGGCGGGACAAATAATGGTCAAGACCGCGGACGGAGATCTTCCGACCGTTCTGCCCATAAATTACAATGACTCTCAATCTCTCAATATCGAACTGACCGCTCCTGAAAACGAGGCGGAATTTTCCTCTCCCTTCGCTTTTTCCTGGACCTCATCCAATGATACTGTCACCAATTATGTTTTGACCATAACTGGCCCGGATTATTACGAACATTCGCTTTCCAACAACAGCCTGTCTTTTACTCCTGGAGAAAAAGGGCGCTACCTTTGGCAAGTGACGGCACAGGGTGAGCAAGGGGCTGTCTCAAGCGAGATACGTACCTTTTTCATACTTGACGACGATTATGAAAAAGACAGCGACGGCGACGGTTTCAGCGACAACGAAGAGCTGAAGGAAGGTTACGATCCTTTCGACAAGTCGGATATGCCTATGAGACTTGCAACGAATCTTCTTCCGGTTGGAGAAAAAGATTTGTTCTACTTTATGCAACTCAACGTGTCGGGAGGCTCAAAACCTTTGTTTTGGAAGATAAAAGAAAATTCCTCCCGCGGCCTTTCTGTCAATGAAAACGGTATGCTCATGGGCATACCCCTGCAAACCGGATCATTCTCCGTTTCCCTGGAGATCAAAGATCAAATTGGACGCGTTTTGAACATAAGCCTTCCTCTTAGGATAATCGAAAAAGTTAAGCTTAACGTTCAACCAGGTCTGGGCGGCTTTCTGATACAATAGCAGTAGCTAATCTACCGGAAAGAGGAATAGTGAAAACAGGAACAGAAGTCCAGCCCCTAAATGAATTTTACTCCAGTAACCTTGAGCGTTTCAATTTCGATAAAAAAGAACTGCACGCCCTCCTCAGGCAGAGGAGCGTAAAGTACGGCGACTTTCTCCTCCATGGGGAAATGACGCCCATGATATTGGAAAAGAAAGAACTCAAACGCTTCCAATCGGACGCCGAGCTCGTTATGCAAGCTTCGGAACTGTTTTCCAAAGAAGCCCTGAAGAATGAAAAATGGCTTGCCGACTGCCTGCCGGATCCCTTCATGCGCGAACTCGTGAAAATCGATCCGGGCTACGATCAATTTATCCCCTGCGCCCGCTTCGATTCTTTCCCGTGCGCCAAGGGCCCAATTATGATCGAGCTCAATACGGACGGCTGCTCAGGCATGTCGAACCTCGACACCTTCCACAGCCTTTACCTTGACCTGATCGCAAGCTCACCTTTTTTCCCGAAAGGGCGCTTCACAACGGAAGCAATACTTCCCCATCTTCTGGACACTCTTTTGAAATGCTACGCCTCCTTCAGGAAAAGATTCCCTAAAAACGAAGGTGCGTGGCCGGTCAAGCCGACCATAGCCATCATCGACTGGCAGACAGAGGATACCGCCTGGGAATTCTACGCCTGCCAGGAATTCTTCAGAAGCCGCGGCTTGCGCGCCATAGTCGCGGATCCAAGGGAATTGAAACTCGAGGGTGATTCCGTAAGCGTAGCCGGCCAAACTATCCACCTCATCTACAGAAGGCTCTTAGGCGAAGACTGGGGCAAAAACCGCAAAGCGCTTTCCGTTTTGACCCGCGCTTACAAAGAGCACAAAGTCTGCGTGGTCGGTTCTCCGCGCTCGCAGATATCTTTCAGCAAAAAGCTCTTCGCCTACCTTAGAAACGAGGATATGCTGAAGAAATACACGCCTGCTATGAGAGCCGCCGTAGAGCGTACAGTCCCCTGGACCGTCCCATTGCGGGAGGGGAAAGTTGATTACAAAGGGAAAGAGGTCGACCTTCTGCCCTTCGTTTTGAAGAACAAGGAGCTCTTCGTCCTGAAGCCCTGTGTCTCGAAGTGCGGCTTCGGAATACTCCAGGGCTGCCACACGGCCGAGAACGTCTGGAAAAAAGGCGTGAAGGCGGCTTTGGGGGGTGATTTCATAATTCAGGAATTCATCCCCCTGGTCACCGCCCATTTCCCTGTGCACGGAAAAGTCCGCGAAGAAGAGAAACGCTATCTTCACAGCGGGATCTACGTTTTCGGCGGGAAATTTTCCGGCTTCTTCGGGCGCACCTGCAAGGATCCTTTGCTGACGCTTCGCCACGGGGAGCGGATGCTAGCGATCCTCTGGAAAAGCTCCGCGAAGCGCAGCGCTGACTAAGCACATATCCCCAAGCGAACTCACGGAGGACGCTAATGCTAACCATGCGCGCGTAGTCCGTGAGCGGGGGATATGTGCTTGCGCGCACGTCAGCTGGGGATATGTGATTAGTCAGCGCCAGAGCTTAGCGCTTATTCCTGGTTTTCGTCGTCGGAGCCCGCGCTCATCGCCCCGTAGGGCGTCTCGTCCAGCGTGTCGCTGATAACGTAGCTCGGGAACGCCTTGTGATAATTTGGATCATAGGTCACAACATCCGAACCGTCGGTTGTGACGACCAGAGATTGCTGTCCTTTCACCGGGCGCTCGTCCCTGACGACCAAGGTCGTGGCGCTTATCCTGTCGGGCCGATGGTTCAGAAGCAGGAAGTCGCAGTGGCTGCCGGAAAGTTTCATGATCTCTTCCGGCGAAGTAACGTACCTCAGAAGTCCGTAGGGCGTCATGACGAGGTGGTCTTTCAAATGCGGTGCCCTGGCTGTAATGATCTTCTCTGCCTGCTTCTTCGCGCGCCTGGCGACCGAATTGGCGCCCAGGATCGCTTTGTCGCTGGCAAGCAGAGACAGGGCCGTGGGAAGATCAAAACCGTAGAATATGGTCGAGATCTTCATCAGAAGCTTAAGGGAAGCCAGACTTCTGCTGTTTTCAATGTTGGAAAGGAAACGATAGTTGACTTCGAGCTTTGTCGCAAGATCTTTGATAGTCAATCTCTCGGAAAGGCGGAACGCTTTCAAAAAGAGAGACGACTTGAAGGAATTATTTTTCATAATTTCTCCTTATAAATTAAAAATAATTCGCCATGATTTTACCTTCGTTTTTAGAATAAAGCAAGCTTTTTGCGAGTTTCTATCTATTTTTGTGTATTTTTTACACAATTTTAAAAAATAAAAACTTTATTAGTTTTTTAAAAATATTCAAAAGTCCCTTTTGTACAGGGACAATTAGGCGGACATCAAGCGAACTGGAACAGTGAAACAAGCGCGCTGCGCGCTACTAACGCTAATATACCCTTTTATTTAGGGTTAGCGGTCGGTTCGCTTTTGGGCTGGGGTTTCACCGTAAGTGTGAACACTTTTTTACGCGTGATCTTTTTCTGGTCTCTCACGCCGATGGTGAAACGATAGGTTCCTTCCCTTTCGGGCAGGCCGAGCAGCAGTCCTTCGCCTTTCAGAAGAAAGCCGGGAGGATTGCCTGGGGTGAGCATCAGAACTTCGTAGGGAGGCACTCCGCCGCTCGCCATGATGTTGAAATAATAGTGTTCTTTTACGAAAGCGTCCGGAAGCTTTTCCGGAGTCCTTATGGTAAGCGGAGTGGAATTCGGGTCATCGGGATCGGAAGCGCCCAAAACTTCTTCATTGTCCGTCACGCCGTCGCCGTCGGTGTCGAACATTCCTATAGGCGGCAGGTATTTCATTGCGCGGCTCTCGGAGCAGGCGACAAGTCCCGCTTCGTTTTCACAGGCGACTTGCCAGACGTAGATCCCGGGAAAATTCGGCTCGAACGGCTCGAAATTGTCCCAGTTCCTGTCAAGCTTCTTGCCTTCCACGGGCGATAAACTGTCGCCAGACTTTATAAAGATCCTGAGATGGAAAGTGCATTTCTTGCTGCCGGATTGCCAAAGCAGCTTAATCTTTCCGGTCTCCATGATCTCTTCGTCTTCAAGCGGCATCACAAGCTCTGGAACGGGCGGCGCGCATTTCGCGAGGGGATTTTTAATTTCGAGCCTGTCCTTCCAGTATCCTTCGTTGTCGCGGATCCTCAGGTAATCGACCGAAGGCATTTTTTCCGTAGCCTTGGGAAGGATGACGACGAGATCCATCGGCACGGCATAACGGGAAAGAAAGACGCTGCCGCGCATGTCGAAGGGCATGAAAAGTCCGTCGCACATCTCGCAGCCCTGGCGCCTTTTCGTGAAAACCTTAGCGCCCGGAAGATTCAAAACGGACAGGCAGAGCATGCCGGTCACGGAATGGTCGGCGAAAAAGACGGCGGAAACGGTCGTGGTCGTAGCGTGGTCTTTGCTTAAGGTTAGGCTGCCGGGAGCGAAAAACGCCAGCTTTTTCCCCGGTTTCATGAAGGGACACGTGCCGTTCTTGAATTCGTCAAAATTCGTAACGCTGTCCGCGTCATAGTCCTTTTTCTTCATGTCCAGCCCTATCCAGGGAATGCCCAAAAGCTCGGCCTTCTTTTCCCACCACTCGCTCCAGGCTTCGAAGGAGCCGCGCATGAAAGGAACGTTGGGGTCCGCGTCCTCGCCGTCGCCAAGTCCGTCGCCGTCGGTGTCCCAGTAAAGCGGCGCGGTGTAATGCCCCTTGACGCCTTTCTTTTGGCGGTAGCCAAGGACTTCCTCGCCGTCGCAAAGTCCGTCTTCGTCGGAATCGTAGACCTTGGGATCAGTGCTGTAAACCGTCAGCTCGTTTTCCGTCAGAAGCCCGTCGCCGTCCGGATCGTCGGCGCTCTTGGTCCCGGCGGGCCTGTCCCACAGCGAGGAGATGGTTCCGCTTCTATCGGGCAAAAGCGGCTGGGACGGCTTCGCTTCGACCGCGTCGGCAGAAAGAAGCCGCGGCGCAAGAAAAAGCGCCGTCAGGATCAATATGGTAAGGCTCGGTTTTCGCATGGGAATAAGTTCTCGATTTACTACTCCAATTATACCGAAATTTTATGATAGAATAATAATATGCGTATCTATAATTACAGAACTCTCCTGGCATTGGCGCTTCTCTTTTGTGCCAACTTGGCGCTATCCGCCCCGAAAAACGACCTTGCCAAGAAGCACGTGTCTTTCGGAAACGCCGCCATAGAGGAAGCTGACTACCAAAGGGCCGTGGAACACTACGAGAGCGCTCTTAAAGAGGATCCCAACTCCAAGAGCGTCATGTATTCCCTGGGCGTCCTTTACATACAGACCGGCGACATCGCAAAGGCCCAGGAGCTTTTCATGAGTTACCTTGAGAAGTACCCCATGGACAAGGACGGGCTCTTCGGCCTTTCCAACGCTTACATCATGAAAGGAGAATACGAAAAGGCCGTCCGCCTTTTGAGCCAGGCCGCCGCCAGGGAAAAGGACAACGAAGCCCTGCGCCGCAACCTGGGCTACGCCCAGTTTCAAGCGGGCGACCTAACCGCCGCGAAAAAAACCTTGACGGAACTTGTGACAGATTGTCCCTCCAACGCGCTGAACCGTTTCGACCTGGCGCTGGTCTTGTCGGCCGAGAATGACAACGAGAACGCCGTAAAGCAGGCCAAAGCGGGGCTGCTGCTCTACCCGGACGCGGAAGGCAAGATCCTCTATTCCGATCTTTTGGATTCTGTAGGCGGACCATTGCTTGAGGAAGCGATCGAACTTTTCCGCAAGAACGAAATGGACAAAGCGCTTGCGATCCTCGAGCCTTTGTGCGAACGCTTTCCGGACTACGCCAAAGCCTGCGCCTATCTCGGGCACGCCTCCAATCTAAAGCTCCCGCCGGACAGGAAGAAGGCGGAGAAAGCTTACAGGGCGGCGCTTTCCGCCACGCGCTACGTTCCCCTCTCCCGCCAGGACCTGGCCATAATCTACGACAACCTCGGCTCGATAGTGCTAAGGAAAGGCGAGCTCGAGGAAGCGGAGAGTTACTACAGGCTCGGCATCGCCCAGGAGAGCGAGTACGCTCCCGTCTATTTCAACTTCGGGCTTCTGAGAGCCCACAAGGAGGCCTTCACGGAAGCCTCCGTTTCCTTCATGGACGCCGTAAGAAGGGATAAAAGCATGGCCGATTACATCGCCACTCATCCCAAGCTTGCTAAATTCCGCACGACAACTGATTACACCAACTTACTAGTTACGATAAAAAAGGAGTCTAATTCCAATGAGTAAAGCGAAGATCAAATTCGGGACCTCCGGCTGGAGGGCCATTTTAGCTGAAGATTTCACTTTTGAGAACGCCGCCAGAGTCGTCGACGCCATCATTCTGTACCTGCGCTCGACCGGGAGACCGAATCTCAGCGTCGTAGTCGGCAGCGATGCCCGCTTCTTAGGCAAAGAGTTCAGGGAACGCACCGCGAAACAGCTCTCGAAAGCCGGGATCAACGTTTACTGCACGGAAAGGGACTGCCCCACTCCCGTTCTTTCTTTCTGCGTCCGCAGCATGGGCCTCGACGGCGCCATCAACTACACCGCGAGCCACAACCCCGCCGAGTACCAGGGACTGAAGTTCTCCGTCGAGCACGGCGAAGGCGCCGGCACGGAAGTGACGAAGTTCATCGAGCAGCACATCGACCAGCCTGTCGCGCCCGCTGAAAAAGAAGGCAAGATCGTCATGCTTGACCCGAGGGAGCCCTATTTCGCCGAACTGACGAAACTGGTCGATCTCGAAGCCATAAAGAAAGCGAACCTGAAAGTCGCCTGCGACGTCCTCTACGGGACTGGCAGGGAATACTTGGACGAGATGCTCAGGCGCGCCGGCACGGAAGTGACGGCCCTCCACAACTGGGTGAACCCCTCCTTTGGCGGACGCCGTCCCGAACCGGCCGCGGAAAACATGCCTGAACTTATCAAGATGGTCAAAGAAGGCCCCTACGCCCTGGGCCTCGGCACTGACGGCGACGCCGACCGCTTCGGCATCGTTGACAGCGACGGCACCTTCTACAACGCCAACCAGGTATTGTGTCTCGTCTCCTGGCACCTGGCCAAGAACCGCGGCTTGAAAGGCGCCATCGTCAGAAGCGTCGCCACGACCGGCTACCTTGATCGTCTCGCGAAGTACCTCGGCGCCGAACTCATCGAAGTTCCCGTCGGCTTCAAATACATCGCGCCCTATGTTCTGGAAGGCAAAGTCCTTCTTGGCGGCGAAGAATCGGGCGGCCTTACGATCGGCGCCCACATTCCCGAAAAGGACGGCATACTCGCCTGCCTTCTGATCACCGAACTGGTGGCCGTTACCGGCAAGACGCTCGGCGAAACGATGGCCGAGATCAGATCCGCCATCGGCTCCGTCTGGACAGGCCGCACCGACCTTTTCCTGACGCCGGAAAACAAAGCGAAGATCCTGGAAGCCGTCTCCAAAGAAGAAGGCGAAACTTTCCTCGGCCGCAAGGTCGTTTCCAGAAACAAACTCGACGGCTTTAAATTCAATTTCGAAAACAACGAGTGGGTCCTCGTGCGCCCCTCCGGCACCGAGCCCATCATAAGATGCTACGTCGAAGCCAACACGCCGGAAGACGGTGCGGCTCTGACCAAAGAACTCAAAGCTTTCACGGACCGTTTCAATTCCTGACTCTATGCGGACTCTCGCAGTCATAGGCTCCACCGGCAGCATCGGGCGCTCCGCGCTCGACGTCGCGAGAAACCTTAAGGAACGCTTCAAAGTCGAGGCGCTGGCCTGCGGGCATTTTTCGCCCCAATTCTGCGAGCAGATAAAAGAGTTCGCGCCTAGAATTGCCGCCGTAAACGACACCGCGGGCGCCCTGGAATTGCAGAAAGCCTTCCCCGATTTGGATGTCAGAAGCGGCCCTGAGGGCGTGGCGTCTTTAGGAGATTCCGCCGACGTCGTCGTTCTGAGCGTGGTCGGCCTGGCCGGGCTCGACGCGGCCTTGAGAGCGGTGAAAGCCGGCAAGCGGCTCGCCATCGCTACCAAGGAAGTGCTTGTCTCGGGCGGCGAGCTCGTCTTCCGGGAAGCGAAGAAGACCGGAGCGGAGATCATCCCTGTGGACAGTGAGCACAGCGCCATTTTCCAATGCCTCGCGGCCGGAGGACGAGAAAGCGTCGCGCGCCTTCTGATAACCGCTTCCGGCGGGCCTTTCAGAGGAAAAGACAAAACTTTCCTGGAAAACGTGACCGTAAAAGAAGCCCTGGCGCACCCCGTTTGGAAGATGGGGCCGAAGATCTCCGTTGACTCCGCGACCATGATGAACAAAGGCTTGGAAGTGATAGAGGCTTCTAGGCTCTTTTCCGTTCCGGCGGAAAAAATCGACGTAGTTATTCATCCTCAGTCCATCGTGCATTCTCTTGTGGAATTTTGCGACGGCGCGCAGTTAGCCCAGCTTTCCGTTCCCGACATGCGCCTTGCGATCCAATACGCCCTGACGTATCCCGTGAGGCTGCCTTCCCCGGTCGCCAAGCTTGATCTCAGCGAGATCGGAAAACTGGAATTCGGCAAACCGGATATGGAAAACTTCCCCTGCCTGAAATTGGCTTACGAGGCGCTGAAAAAAGGCGGGATCTGTCCCGCCGTCCTGAACGGCGCGAACGAGACCGCGGTGGCCCGCTTCCTTAAGGGAGAGTGCCGCTTTATGGACATCCCGCGTTTCGTGGAAAAGAAACTTAACGAAACTGTAAATATCATCGATCCTGACTTAGAGGACATTTTAGAAGCTGACCGCTTCGGGAGAGAATAGATCTGAAATGCTGACGCTTGTTTATTTTTGCATAGTCCTGGGACTTTTGGTCTGCGTTCATGAATTCGGCCATTTCGCCGCGGCGAAGCTCTGCGGCGTCTATGTCGAGCGTTTCTCCATAGGCTTCGGCCCGACCATCCTGCAATGGAAGGGCAAGGAGACGACGTACTGCATCTCCGTCATCCCGCTGGGCGGCTATGTACAAATGGCCGGGCAGAGCGATCTGCCGGACGAAGAGGAGAAGGAAGCCGAAAAAGGCATCCCCCCTGAGCGCTTCTACAGCGCCAAAACGGTTTGGCAAAGGCTTTGCATCATTCTGGCCGGGCCTTGCATGAACCTTTTCTTCGCCATTCCTTTAGCCATAGCGCTTCTCTGCTACGGTCAGAAGACCGCGCTCACCCCCAACGGCATCATCGTCTCCATGGTGATCCCGGGTTCGCCCGCGGAGGCGGCCGGGATAGAGCCCGGCGACAAGATATTGAAACTTAACGGCGCGGAAATTTCGACCTGGAACGCTTTCGTCGACGAGATCAGGGCGAATCTTTACGAGCCTGTCACGCTGACGACAAGCAGGAAAGATGAGGAATTCGAGCTCACCGTCACGCCTGACCTCAACGAAGAGAAAGGCTACCTTGGGCTCGGCATCGCAATGTATCCTCCCGCCCAGGTCGAGAAAGTCGTAAGTCAGAACTCCCCTCTCAAAGAGGGCGACGTCTTCCTTTCCATCAAAGGGCTGTCCAACGAGCGTTGCGGTTTCGAGCTGCTTTCCCAGACGATCCGCTCCCTGCCCGACACTAACGTGACCGTAACGGTCGCCAACTATCCCGCCTCCCGCCTGTCCAATGAAACGGTCCAGCCTGAGGAAAGGACCTTCGAGCTCGCGATCGGCAAAAAGAAAAAATGCCAGCTCTTCGACATCGTGAACGTGGACGGCAGAGCCAGGCTCAGTTTGAGGCCCGACGCCCCGGAAGAGCTCTGGACGCTCGAGGGCGCGAAGATACTCGCCCTGAACGACAGACCGCTCCAGCTTTCCGAAGAGGATTACTTCGAATCCTGCGATGTCGGCAGCGTGACCGCCTGCGTCGCCATAGCGCAGCAGAGCGGCAAGTACAAAAGGGAAACTCTCGTGACGTCCCTGGTCTCGCGCGTGGAGTACATGGGGCACGCCGGGATCATGCTGAAGCCCGCCTCCGAAATGGTAAGGGAGCCTTTCCTCTCCGCCCTGAAAAAATCTCCCGCCAAAGCCTGGACGAAAGTGACCGAGACTCTGAAAACGCTGAAGCTGCTCTTCGTAGGGTCTCTGAAAGTCAACAATCTCTCCGGCCCCGTCGGCATCGCGAGGATGACCGGCGCCGCGGCGCAGAGAGGCTTCGACGTGCTTTTAAATTTCGTCCTGCTCATAACGGTCAACCTCGGCGTGCTGAACCTTCTGCCGCTGCCTGTTCTGGACGGCGGGCATGTCGTCCTGCTTATCGCGGAGGGCATAAGAAGAAAACCGTTGCCTGAAAAATTCCTTCTCTGGTACCAGCGCGTCGGCCTTATCTTCCTTCTGGCGCTCTTCGCCTATGTCATGCTGAACGACGTCGGGCGCTGGGTCAAAGACAGCGAGTTCCTTGGCACGCTGCTTGGCAAATTTTTCCATTAAAACAACCCTTTTTCATTATGTCCGAAACCGAGAAAAAACTTTCTTTCGAAAAAGCTTTGGAAGAACTGGAGGAAGTCGTCGCGAAGATCGAGGACGGCTCGCTTTCCCTTAACGAGTGCCTGAAAGAGTACGAGAAGGGCATCAAGCTCGCGACCTTCTGCGCCGCGGAATTGAAGAACGCCCGCGAAAAGATCGAAAAGCTCCAGGCTAAGAACGACGGAACCATCGAAGCTTTGGAGACCGAGATCTCAGCCGGAAGAGGCGAGGAATAAAAATGTCCCTTTTGGATAAAGTGCAAACGCCCGCCGACCTCAGGAAACTTAGGGTCGACGAACTCCCCGAGCTCTGCTCTGAAATAAGGCAGGAGATCGTAAACACCGTTTCCTCGACCGGCGGACATTTGGCTTCGAGCCTCGGCGCCGTCGAGCTGGCGGTCGCTTTGCACTACGTTTACGACACCCCCAAAGACAAGCTCGTTTGGGACACGGGGCACCAGGCCTACGCCCACAAACTGCTGACGGGCCGCCGCAAGCAGTTCAAAACTCTCAGGCAGAAAGACGGTCTCTCCGGCTATCCCACGCCCGAGGAGAGCCCCTACGACTGCTATCCCGTCGGGCACGCCGGGACGTCCATTTCGGTCGCCCTGGGCCTGGCCGCCGCCAGGGACGCCAAGGGCGAGGATCACCAGGTCGTCGCCATCATAGGAGACGGCGCCATGACGAGCGGCCTGGCGCTTGAGGCTTTGAACAACAACGCCGCCAGGGGAAGGTTCACGGTCGTTTTGAACGACAACGCGATGTCCATATCTCCCACCAAGGGCGCCATCGCCAAACATTTCGCGAGACTCGTCTCCAACGTCCACTACCGCCAGTTCAAAAGGAACTGTAAGAGCGTTCTCAGCAGCATTCCCGTAATTGGCGTCCATCTGACGAACTTCAGCATGCGCTTATTGGGCGCGTTCAAGCTCCTCTTCATCGTCGACAATATCTTTGAGAAGATGGGCTTCCACTACATCGGCCCTGTCGACGGCAACGACGTCAAGGAGCTGGTGCGCATCCTGAAAGCCCGCTCCACCGAGCAGGTCATGCCGGTAGTTCTGCACTGCCGCACCAAGAAAGGCAAAGGCTACGCCCCCGCGGAAACGAACCCCGAGCGCTACCACGGCGTCGGCAAATTCGATCCCGCGACCGGCGAACTCAAAAAAGCTGAGAAAAAATATCCGACTTACACCGAAGCCGTCTCGAAGACCGTGCTCGACCTGGCGGAAAAAGACGAACGCGTCGTGGTCGTTTCGGCCGCCATGTGCGGCGGCACCGGCATGACGAATTTCGCCACTCACTTCCCCGAGCGCTTCTTCGACGTCGGCATCGCGGAGCAACACGCCGTCACCTTCGCGGGAGGCTTGGCCAGCAGCGGGCTGCGTCCCATCGTCGGTATCTATTCGACTTTCATGCAGAGGGCTTACGACCAGATCGCCCACGACGTCTGCCTGCCCAACGCCAACGTTATACTTGCGCTCGACCGCGCCGGGCTCGTTGGCGCCGACGGCAAGACTCACCACGGCGCCTTCGATCTTTCATACCTCAGGCATCTTCCTAATCTGAAGATCTTCTCTCCGAGAGACG
>JAFYHD010000046.1 GCA_017539325.1 bacterium
ATGATGGTGAAGCCGATGATATAGTGGAAACCGTAGTTCATCTTGGCCACCGGAAGATCCGTGGAGTTCATGCCGTAAAGCGAGAAGATAAGCGTCGCCCAAGCGAAGACGATGGAGATGCTCGCGAACCGTTTCAAGATCTGGTTGACGTTGTTGTTGATGACGGACGCGAAAGCGTCCATCATACCGGTAAGAATGTCGTTGTAGATCTTTGCGGTCTCAAGCGCCTGCCTGTTCTCAATGATGACGTCCTCCAGGAGGTCTTCCTCGTCCTCGGTGAGGCCTTTCCTAAAGAAGGCCATCCTTTTAAGACGGTCGAGCATGAAGTCGTTGGATCTAAGAGAAGTCGTGAAGTAAACGAGCGTCTTCTCCTGCGCCATCATGCCGAAGAGGTGCTTGTTGCTCATGGAACTCTCCAGTTTCTTCTGCACGATGGATGTGTTCGTATTGATGTCCTTCAGGTCGCTTAGGTAGGTAAGAGAGGTCTGCCAGAAGATCTGGAGGATAAGGTAGGGGAAGTGCTTTACGTAAAGGTGCTTGTTTTTCTGCTTGAAGAGATTGTGGATGATGTTGGTCTCTCTTCTGCAGAGCGTGATCATGCAATCCTGGACCAGAATGATGCCCAGAGGCACGGTGAAATACTGCCTGTAGCCCTTGGCCTCGTTCTCTTCGTAGGTCGGGATACGGTAGATTATCATGTTGTAATCCTCGTCCGTTTCGCAACGGGCTCTTTCATCGACGTCCAGAGGGTCGGTTATCGTTTCGACCGGCAGCTTGAAGTACTTGGCAAGATTGTGCAGTTCCTCGGGAGTGGGATTGCTGGCGTCTATCCAGGTGTGGGGCTCGATCTTCTGGGTCTCGACGAGCGCGCCTTCTTCGGCTTTGTAGATCTTCAGCATTATTGTTCCTCCTTTTCTTCATCAGTAAAAGGTTCTACATGTATGAGCACATCGCTCAAGGAATATTTTTCAACTAGTATGTCCCTTACCGTGTGGGAAAGTTTGTGTCCCTCGTAGACCGTCATGTCCTGGTCGACCAGGATGTGCATGTCGAGGAAGGTGACGTTCCCGTTCACTCTGGACCTCACGGCATGGATCATTTTGACGCCGGGGACTCTCATCGCGGTCCTTCTGATGTTCTCGAGCGTTTCGGGAGGCAGCCCTCTGTCGATCAGCGCATCGAAGGCGCCTCTTACGATCTCGAAAGCCGCGTAGAAGATCATGAAGGAGACGAGTATGCCGCCCACGTTGTCGAGGAAGTACCACTTCGGGAAGACCCTGGTGAGCAGCAAAACGACAAGCACCGGAAGCGAGCTCATGGCGTCAGTCCTGTGGTGCCAGGCGTTGGCTTTCAGGGCCTGACTCTCGAGCTTCACGCCCAGACGGTAAGTTCTCTGATATAAAATTTCTTTCGTTATGACAGACACTGCCGCCACGATGACCATCATCCAGGAGAAGACCAGCTCCTCGCAGCCGAAAGTCATCAGGGCGACGAAGAGTATCCTCAATGCTACGGCGAAGAGCAAACAACCGATGAAGAAAGTGACAAGCGCCTCGAGCTTGGAATGCCCGTAGGGATGAGCTTCGTCGGCAGGTTCGCTCCAAAAGCGGGAACCCAAAAGCAAAGCGGCGTCGGTGACCAGATCGGAAAGGCTGTGGATACCGTCGGCGAACAGCGAATGGCTATGCCCCAGTTTTCCGAAAAGGATCTTAAGCGATGCTAGAAAGACATTGCAAAAAACCCCCAGCCAAGTGATGCGCTTGAGTTGGGCTTGGTAGGTCTGGACTGTCAGGGGTGGCACTCATTTGCTCCTTTAGCCAGCGGCCGGGGGGTTATGGGGGAAAACCTTTTTGGGCTTTTCTTCTTCCCAAAAGACTTGCGCTATTCTATCACTAGTGGGTCGGAAAAGTCAACGCTGAAGCGCGCTTGGGGCGGAGACGTCATATGCCCCCCGCTCACGGACTACGCGTGCGTGGCCGTGATTTGCGTCCTCCGTGAGTTCGCTTAGGGGCACATGCCGCTCTCCGCGCCAGCGCTTCATCGCTTCAGCGATGACAACGATGCATAGTCATGTCATCCAAGGGCTGACATTAAATTTCTTCTTTCGCCCACATAATACGATCTTCCGCTTATGTATAATTCAAAACGTTCGTGAAATCACAATTTGTGATTTCACGGAAATGTTTTCCTATAAAAAAAGAAATTCAAGAAGGCGTTTTATGCTTTAAGTCGCGTAAAACAAAATATTTCCCGTGAAGTCACAATTTGTGACTTCACGAAAATCCAGATAGTTGCTTTGAGGTCACAAATAGTGACTTCAAAAACAGGAGTGGTTAATGACAACAACAAGTGAAGACGCAAAAAACATTTCTGTGATTCTTGAAGAAATGGACATAGAAAAACTTATATACACCATCAGAAACAAGCAAGTGATGCTAGATTATGATCTTGCGGCTTTGTATGGTTACAAAGTTAAAGCTTTGAATCAGCAAGTCAAACGAAATATTACGCGATTCCCCGAAGATTTCATGTTTCAAATTACTCAGGATGAAGTGGTTGCCGTGAAATCACAAATTGTGACTTCACCAAATTCAAGATTTTTTGTAGGACAAGAGGGTGGGCGCAGAAAGCCCCCGCGGGCTTTTACCGAGCAAGGAATATATATGCTGGCGACTGTCCTAAAAGGCGAAATCGCAGAGCGGCAAAGCATTTTAATAATGCGGGCTTTTAGAGAAATGAGGCATTATATTCAGCAGAATCAGCAGTTCGTAACCAAAAACGAATGGAAGATCCTAAGAGAAACCATCGAAGAAGATTCCAGAAAATTAAGCGCGCGGCAAGACGAAGCAGATTCCAAAATCATGATCATTAACAATAACATCCAGAAAATCAACGAGAATTTTTTATTGGGTACTGAGCTTAAAAATTTTGTTATTTATAAAGGACAGAAGCTGGAATCCGACATGGCTTACATAGACATTTATATGCGGGCCAGGGAAAGCATTTTTGTTATAGATGACTATGTGAATATAAAAACTCTGCATCTGCTTTCACATAAAAACATCGGAGTGCATGTCGTTTTGTTCACAGAAAATGGTTTGGGTCGCAGTAAAAAATTTTTAACGGCATCAGAAATTGCCGACTTTAACAAGGAATATCCAACTATACAGGTCAAACCAAACCCGGACTGTCATGACAGATTTATTGTTTTGGATTATGGCACAAAAGAGGAAAAGGTATTTCATTGCGGAGCATCAAGCAAGGACAGCGGAAACAAAGTATGTGCCATAAATGTGATTGAAAGCACAGACCTAATACATCCCGTTATTGACAAAATGCTTTTGAGTCCGGATAAAGAAATTTAGAGAGTCACCGGCGGAGGCGCAATGCGTTGGTGACGACGAGGAGGGAGCTTGCTGCCATGCAGGCGGCGCCGACTTCGGGGCGCATGGAGAGGCCGAAAGATGAGAGAGCGCCGGCGGCCAAGGGGATGGTGATGAGGTTGAAGATGAGCGCCCAGAAAAGGTTTTGCTTGATGATGGCGAGGGTGCGCTTGGAGAGGTCGTAGGCGGTGACGAGGACAGTGAGGTCGTCTCTTGTGAGCAGCATCTTGGAGGCGGACTGCGCCGCGCCGGCGCCTTTGTAATGAGAGATGGAGACGTTGGATTGGCTGAGGGCCGGGGCGTCGTTTATGCCGTCGCCCGTCATGGCGACGATGTTGCCTTCTTTTTGGGCTTGGCGGACAAGGGCGAGCTTGTCTTCAGGAAGAAGGCGGTATTTGACGTCTGAGAGCGGAACGGTCTTGGCAAATTCAAGGGCGGCTTCCTTGCTGTCGCCGGTAAGGAGGACGCACTCCACTCCCCTGTTTTGCAGGTCGGTCAGGGTTTTTTCCGCTTCAGGTTTTGGCGGATCGAAAAGCTCCAAGGCCCCCTTGTAGATCTTGTTGACGGCAGCGTGAATGCCACGGTCGCTTTCGGGCGTCGTGATGCCTTGCTCTCTTAGGAACGCCATGGTTCCGATCATGAGTTCGGCATTGTCAGAAACTCTCCTGCCTTTTATGCCTTTGCCGGGCACAGCCTCGAAATCGGAGCATGGCTCAGGCTTGAGGCCGCGCTTCTTTGCTTCCTCCGTCACGGCCTTGGCGATTGGGTGTTCGGAATATTGCTCGAGGGAGGCGATTGCGAGGAGAACGTCGTCTTCGCAGCCTTCCTTGACAGTCGGTGTGCCGTTGGTCAGGGTGCCGGTCTTGTCGAAGAAGATGGTTTTGCATTTGGAGAAGGCTTCCAAGGCCGCGGCGTCCTTGAAAAGGATGCCGCAGCTGGCTGCTTTGCCAAGCCCGCAGGCGAGGGCCGCCGGC
The DNA here is from genome assembly GCA_017539325.1 of bacterium. Classification (GTDB taxonomy): domain Bacteria; phylum Auribacterota; class UBA3054; order UBA3054; family UBA3054; genus UBA3054. The sequence continues at coordinate 4,358 of JAFYHD010000046.1, forward strand.
GTCGCGAGTCCCAGGGCGCAGGGGCAGGCTACGACAAGGACGGTCAGCGCGTAGGGCAGGGCGGTGTTGAAGTCTTTCAGGAGCCACCAGATCGCGAGCGTTATAATTGCCGCCGTGATGACGCCCAGGGCAAAATGCCCGGAGACCTTGTCGGCGAGAAGAGCGACTTTGGGCCTGGTCGTCCTGGCTTCCTCGACGAGACGGACCATGCCGGAGAGCGTGGTTTGGTCGCCGCTGCGCTCCAGGACCATCGTGAAGGCCCCCAGGAGGTTCATAGAGCCGCCTGTGACGGCGTCGCCGACTCCTTTATCGACCGGGAGACTCTCGCCCGTTAAAAGCGATTCGTCGAAGGAGCTTCGGCCTTCCGTGATGCGGCCGTCGCCGGGGACTCGCTCACCCGGTTTGACAAGGCAGAGGTCGCCCGCGTTCAGAAGCTCGGTGGGGATGTCCGTTTCCTCGCCGTCGACGATAAGGTGGGCGTTTTTGGGCAGAAGGTCGGAAAGCTCCTCAAGGGCGGAATCGGCGCGCGATTTGGCGCGGTCCTCAAGCTTGCGGCCAAGTCCGACGATGGCTAAGACCATGGCGGTGGCGCAGAAGTGATAATGGGGATGCTCGATCTGGCCGAGGGCGAAAAGGATCAGTTCCGCCAGGCTGTAAAGGAAGGCCGTACCGGTGCTGAGCCCGACGAGAAGCTGCATGTCGGGGTGACGGTAGCGGACCGCTTGATAGGCGCCCTTGAAAATGTCATATCCCCAAACCAAGGCGGGGAGCGCCAGGAGCATTTGAAAGATGCCGTCGGCAATGTGGCTCTTGGGATGCGGGAAAAGGTCCCACTCTATCAGGAAGAGAATTATCGCGCCAAGTATGGCGAAAACAAAAAGCACGTTCTTTACGACCGGGCGTTCCTGCTTTTTGAGGGGATTTTCTAATGAAGGCGTGAAGCCAGCCTCGGAAGTGGCTTTCAGTATCGCTTCCTCGCTGACTTTTGTTTCGTCGTAGTAGACGATGCAGCGCTTGCTAATTGGGTCGACGCCGCTTCTCACGACGCCAGTCAGTTTGTCTATGCTCTTTTTGACTTTTGAGGAGCAGCCTGAGCAGCGCATGCCGGGCGCGAAAAAGACGAAACTTTTCATTTGGCTTCCTTGACCCTTTCCTCTTTCTCGAAGATGCGGTAGCGGACGCCGTGATAGGAAGCGTTGTCTTCCTTTGGGAAGGTGACGAGCGTCTGCTCGGGCATGTTCAAGCCGACGACGGTCTTCAGGAGGAAATTGTATTCCAAGCCTAAAGTAGTCTCTTTGTCCCAGACGGTGTCAGTGTTTTTGCCGGAGGCCAGAAGCGTCAGGAAGCGTCTGGCCGTCATTAGGGCTCTTTCGCTGTCATTTTCGCCTTCTTTGGACATGTCAGCCAGATCAAGGAAGATCTGCTCCACTTCCAGAAGATGGTCGGGAGTGAGCGGCGTTTTCTTATAGCTGGACATCACGCGGTAGAGGTCCAGTTCCGTGTAAAGCTCGTTGAGTTCTCTCACAAGGCCGGCCAGGGCGCGGTAAAACTCCGCTTCTTTCTCGACTTTAACCGTCTCTATCTTCGGCCAGTCTCTCTCCTCCCTTATCTCCTCGGGCTTCTCGACGCTGTAAACGGCCGAGCGGATCCAGCAGGCGGCAGGAAGGTCTTGCGCTTTGTTTTTGAGGTTCGCGGCGGAGGCGACGGCGCGCTCAGACAAGCCCAAGTGTCCCTGCAACTCCTCCCTCAGATCCTTGAGAAGGGCGGCTTCCGCTTCGGGAATGTCTTCCGCGGCGCCCAGAACGTAAAGGATGTGCTTGACTTTGGGCGGAACGACCCAGCGGTGCAGTTCCCTGAATGTTCTTTCCGGCAAAGCGGCCGGGGGAGGGAGGAAGAAGACGCGGCTGGTGGGTTCGCCGATGTGCACCGGGTCTTTCCAGGGCGGCTGCTCGAAACTCGTTTTGGCTTTTTGCAGCAGGGCTTTCTTCTCCTCGTCGCTTCCTTTCTGCGCTTCGTAAAATTCCTTCACGGTCATGACGTTCGCCTCGCCGTCGAAGGCTTTCAGGTATTTTACGGCCTCGCGGTAATTCTCACTGGAGATCTCGCTTTTGAAAAGGGCGTCGGCAAGAATGGAAAGGCAGTCGAAAGTTTCCTCTTCCGTGATGGAGAAATAATTGTTGCCGAGATATGCTCTTAGCAAGGCGGCGCTGCCCCAGGGAGTGTCAGCCTTCTCTTTGAAGGGAGCGTAGACGGTGTAGTCCCTGAGCTGTCCGTCTTTTTCGCCGATGAAGGTTGCTTCCTTCACCGCGTTTACTTCGTCCTCAACTTCCCTCAGAACCGCGGCGGGCACTCTCGATTCGGGCAGGCAGATCTTCATGCAGACGGAAGCGAAACGCAGAGCGTTCCTCGCCGCCATGCGGTCTGAGCCTTCCGTGGCTTCGTAGCGCTCTTCCAAACTCTCGACAAGATCAATGAAAAGGGAAGCGTACTGGTCGTAGAGGAAAGTGCCGTAAACACCGTCCGCTGCTCTTTCATAATAATTGCGGAAAAGTTCATAGGCCGCGTCGGCGGTGATGAAGACCGAAGGCTGCTCCCTGTAGAGCGAGGCGAAGCTCTTGCTGGATTTGCCTTGGGAAGTTTCCTCGAAATCTTTTTTGTATTCCTGGGCCTGTTCTTCAGGCTCTTTGGACAGCGTCTTCTCTTCCTTCGCGCGCGCCTCGTTAAGCTTCGCCAGCTCTTCGTCCGCTTTCGCTTCCATGTAGAAATGGTAGGCGACGAGTGAGGCCACAGCGAGGATCACAATGGTGAAGATAACGAAGACGGCTTTTTTCATCAGAGGGGAAGATTCCTTATGCGTTCAATGAGGCCGGTGGTGGAAAGGCCCGCGACCTTAGGCATCAGATGGATGCGGCCGCCGTACTTTTTGACCGTCGGGGCCTCGATGCAGTTCTCGCCGTATTCGGAGCCGTTGACATGCACATCAGGCTTCACGACTTCCAAAAAAGGCATGGGCACCGTCTCGTCGAAGATGTGGACATAGCTGACGATAGAAAGGGCGGAGAGCAGCGCGGCGCGCTGTTCCTGGCCGATTATGGGACGGAGCGGGCTCTTGTACTGCTTTATAGAGCTGTCCGAGTTGAGGCCGACGATAAGAACGTCCGCCTGAGCCTTGGCTTCCTCCAAAAAGCAAAGGTGGCCGTAATGGAAAAGGTCGAAGCTGCCGTTGCAGGTCACAATAGTCTTGCCGGCTTTGCGCAGCTCTTCGCAGCGCACGGCCAGCTCTTCTCTCGATACGATCTTGGATGCGGTCGACAACATGGTTTTGCCCTTTTGGTTGTATGCTTAGAAGAGGCCCTGAAGAATAGTCCCGAGGTCCACGCCGTATTTGATGTTCTGCTCCTGGGGGTTCCAGTCGAGGGGGTTCCACATGCGGCCGGAGATCATTTCCAGATTGATGGGGATCTTTTTGCCGCTGGCGGCCAGCTCTTCGTTGGTCAGGACCGGAACGATCCTTCCCGCGTCTATTACGAAAGTGTTCCAGGTGCGGTTGGAGATAACGCAGGATCCGGCTAATTTTCCGTTGATGGAGAAACTGGCGGGAACCGGTTTCAGATCCGCGTCGGGATGACTGGCTCTGAGATAGACAAGCAGATAGCGGGAGTTGATCTGGAGCGGACGATAAACGTGGTGCCTGGTGCGGGCGAACTTGTTGCTATATTGGTCGTATTCGTAATGCAGTATGCCGTATTCCAGCATGCGGCCCAGATTGTCATAAGGTTCGCAGCTGTAGTACTGCGCCTCGCCCTTTTTGGCGGAGCGTTGGCAGAGCACAAGGAAGATCCCGAAAATCACGACGCAGGCCGCCGCCGCGCCGAAGCGGCAGACTTTGGAATTCTTGAGCGTTGCGGTCCAGGAGGCCGCCTTTTCCGCCAGACTTCCCTCTTTGGAGGGATAGACCGAATTGAAGAGGGAAGCGAGCATCGCAAGGAAAACGCTCTGCAAGAACATCAGCTCCGTCACATAGTAAAGACTGCTGGAGAAAAGATTGCCGAGCGCGATGGAGAGCTGGGCGGTCATAAGCCCCAGCGCCAGGCTGCGCACATGTTTGCCGCAGCATTCGTTGGACCACAAGCGCCAGGCCAAAAAGACCGAGAAGACAAAGAAGAAAATGCTGATGAAAAGCCCGGGAAGCCCCATCTCAACCCAGTAGTCGAGATAGAGATTGTGGGCGAAGGCGCTCTTATACCCGTCGCGCGGCGTTTTGTAATTTTTGTAGAGCTTGTCGAACGTTCCCAGACCGTGGCCGAAGACAGGCGAGTCCTTTATGGCCTGCAGCGCAGCGAACCAGTGGTAGGAACGGAAGGAGAGCAGTTCGTCTATCTTCCTCGGCTCTATCTTCATCCTGTCCAAGCCCTGGACCAGGCGCTGGCTCTTCAGGGCTTTCATAGTATGGTTCCCGGGAAGCGTCAGATCGCTGGC
>JAFYHD010000047.1 GCA_017539325.1 bacterium
CGGTGACAATCTGATCAAGATCGCCCGCAAGTTCGGCGTCAAGGTCAACGATCTCTGCGAAGTCAACGGCATTTCCCGCAGCCAGATCCTGAAAGTCGGCCAGGTCCTCCAGATCCCCGGAGAAAAGGGCGGCTCCGCCCCAAGCGAGACCGTTGCGACGAAAGAAGTGAACGCCTCCATCTCCTCGGTCGTCCAGCCTGTGAGCACGCAGCAGACCGCCGCGCCCGCCGCAACAGGAACTCAGAATTACACCGTCCAGGCCGGCGACAGCTACTGGAAACTCGCCAGACGCTTCAACTCCTCCGTTGAGGAACTGATGAGCCTGAACGGCACCAGCAGCGACAAGCTTAAGATCGGACAGACCATCATCGTTCCCAACCGTTGATTATAACCGCGTAAATGAAAGCCATTGACAAAATACTGCCCTGGGTGTTTTTCTGCCTCATCCTCGCGCTCTGCAGCTTCGGAGCGCTGATGGTGTATTCATCCAGCGTTTACGTTGCCGAAAGGATCTACTCCGGCAATCAGTATTATTACTTCAAGAGAGAGGTAATGTGGCTTATCATGGGATTCGGGGCCATGGCGCTGATGTACAAGATCCCGATCGATCTTGTGAAACGCCTGGCCCCCATCATCTACCTGACATCCCTTTTGTGCCTTATCATGGTGTTCTCGCCTCTCGGTGTGACAGTGAACGGCGCCAGGCGCTGGCTGAACCTCGGGTTCCTGAGATTCCAGCCTTCCGAAGCGCTGAAGTACTCCATGATCCTCATTTTGGCCTGGTGGTACGAACGCGTGAAAAGGGAGTCGGGCTCCTTTGTCAAGGGCGCCCTGATCCCGGCGTGCATAATGGGGATCGGATTGGCCCTGGCCTTGGCCGGCAGAGACCTCGGAACCCCGCTTCTCATAGCCGTGGTCGGCGGAGCGGTCTGCTTCGCGGCCGGCATGAAGATCCGCTATATCGCCATAGGGGCGGTGGCCGTTTCAGGCCTGGGCTATTATTACATCACCCACGAAGCCTACAGGGTAAAAAGGATCATGTCCTTCCTCAACCCCATGGACGATCCCTTGGGCGTAGGATACCAGAATCTCCAGGCCCTGATGGCCATCTGTTCCGGCAAGATCAGCGGGCTCGGGATCGGCAATTCGCTCATGAAAATGGAGTATCTTCCGGAAGCTCACACCGACTTCATCTACGCCGTGATCGGCGAGGAGCTCGGTTTCTGCGGCTGTGCGGCCGTGATCGGGGCTTTTTTCCTTCTGCTCGTTATCATGTGGCGCCTTGTTTCCAAAATCGACGACACGTTCTGCCGTCTCACGGCCTTCGGAATAACGCTGGTCATAGGCGGCCAGGCCATCGCAAACATAGGCGTCGTCACAGCCATGTTCCCCAACAAGGGCATGGGTCTTCCCTTCATCAGTTACGGCGGATCTTCACTTCTGTTCCTTTTGGGGGCCTGCGGCCTCTTTCTGAACATGGTCAAGAACAAACCCAAAGTACAGCTAACCAAACGCAGCGTCGTTTCCCGCACCTCAGCCAGATGAAAGAATTACAGAGAATATTGGTGAGCGGCGGCGGGACAGGCGGGCATATAATGCCGGCGATCGCGCTCTGCGAGAAAATACGGGAACGCTTCCCTGAGGCGGAGATACTTTTCGCCGGACGCGCCGACTCCATGGAGGAGAGCTTGACCGAGAAGTACGGCCTTTCCTTTTACCGCATCCCCTCCTCTCCCAAGGGCCGCGGCGTCAAGATCATCAAGAATTTCTTCGTCAACATCGCGGGCTTTTTCAAAAGCCTCGCGCTTATCATAAAACTTAAGCCCCAGGCCGTCGTGGCTTTCGGAGGCTACACCAGCGCGCCGCTTCTTTCGGCCGCGCTTTTGCTCGGCAAGAACGCCGTCATCCACGAATCGAACGCCATTCCGGGGCGCGTCACCAGACTTCTCGCGAAAGCCGGTGTAAGGGTGGCCTGCGGCCTCGATTCCGACCATCCCATAATGCTGAAGCTGAAGAAAGGGATCAAAAAGGAAACGAGCTTCGCCATAACCGGCAATCCCCTTAGAAAGGCTTTCTCTGAACCGCCCAACGACCTAGCGAAGGAACTTCCCGGATATGACGAGAGCAGGCCTTTGCTCCTGGTCTTCGGCGGCTCGCAGGGCGCGCACAACATCAACGTCATGATCTCCCGCTCGATTGCGAAATTGAAAGACAGAGTTCCGACGCTGCAGATAGCGCACCTTTGTGGGAAAAACGACATCGAGACGCTGAGGTCCGCCTACGAGAACGTAAAGCTGACCTACTGGCTCTTCCCCTTCTTCGACGACATATCCTCGCTCATGAAAAAGTCCGATCTTTGCGTGGCGAGGTCCGGCGCCCTCTCCGTGACCGAGATCTGCGCCTGCAGCCTTCCGACCATCCTTATTCCGCTTCCTTTCGTGGCCGACAACCATCAGCTGGCGAACGCCAGGGTGCTGGAGAAAGCCGGCGCCGCCGTCATAAGGGAGGAAAATAATTTGACTGCCGCTTCCCTTTCGGAAACGATACTGGATCTTTTGAAAGACAAGGAAAAGCGGCGCTCCATGGCGGAGGCGGGCGAAAAAGTCTTCATCAAGGACGCTTCCTTTGAACTTCTGAAATTCATCATGGCGGTATGAAAGACAACGATAAACTGAGTTTTTACTTCTGCGGCATCGCAGGCTGCGGCATGGATCCCCTGGCGCGCTTCATGGCTAGGGACGGATACTCTGTTCGCGGCAGCGACATCAAGGAGTCGCCGGAACTGGAGAAACTGCGTTCCGAAGGCATCGAGTGCTTCGCCTGCCAGGACGGGACCAAACTCAGGGAGGGCGACGTTTTCGTTTACAGCAGCGCCATCCATGACGACAATCCCGACATGATGAAAGCCAAAGAAATTGGTCTTTCGATGCTGCACCGCTCGGAACTGCTGGCGCAGATCGCCAGGCGCCACAAAGCTGTGACGGTCGCGGGAATGCACGGCAAGACGACGGTCAGTTCGCTCATCGCCTTCCTCATGGCGGAAGGCGGCATGGATCCCAGCGCCGTGATAGGCGGCTTCGTTCCCGCTTTCGACGGAAACTTCAGGAAAGGAACGAGCGATTACCTCGTCCTGGAAGCCGATGAGAGCGACGGCACTTTCGTCAGGTACGCTTCCACCGTAGCGGTGCTCCTCAACGTCGACGCCGACCACCTCGACCATTACAAGGACATAAACGACATAGAGAAAGCTTTCGCGGTCTACGTCAACAACATCGTTCCTAATGGAACGCTCGTCTACAATTGCGAGGACGAAATATGCTGCCGCCTCGCGAAGAACGCCAGATCGGACGTCAGGAAAGTGAAATGCGCCCTGGGCGCCCTGGCGCTTGAAGACGCCGATTACGTCGGCATCGGCATCGCGCTCTCCGACCTTTCTTCGACCTTTACGATCCTAGTTAACGGGAAAGAGAAGAAATCGCTTCCCGCAACCTGCCCGCTTCCCGGCAGCCACAACGTCTTTAACGCCGTCATCTCCCTGGCCTGCGCTGAAGTTTGCGGCGGTAAAATGGAAGAGTTGGTCAGTGCGCTTCCCAATTTCAAGAACGCCCGCAGGCGCTTCGAACTGCTTGGGAAATGGCACGGCGCCGAGATCATAGACGACTACGCCCACCATCCGAAGGAAATAGAGGCGCTGCTTAAGTCCGCCTCGAGACTGGAGGGCGAACTTACGGTCGTTTTCCAGCCGCACCGTTTCTCCAGGACGGAGAAACTCCTGCCGGAATTCGCCGAGGTCCTCTCGAAAGCTCCCAACCTCATTCTGACGGACGTCTACAGCGCGGGAGAAAGCAAGAACCTGATAGGCGGTCACGAACTGTACGAAGCCGTCCTCGCCGTGGGAGGCAAGGCCGACTGGGTGGACACGCCCAAAGAGATACCGGATCTTCTGCTCAAGAAAAGCAAGGATTGGAAGTTCCCCCACACCCTGCTCTTCACGGGCGCCGGTGCGCTCTCCAGCCTTGCGCATGAAATGCTAAAAAAACAATAGGGAGTCTTATGTATACAACGAAAAATCAAAAGGCGGCAAGCCGCCCGGAAGTAAAGAAAGCCCAGATGCGCGACATAGGAAGCGGATTTTTGAAGACCTTCCTTGTCATCGCGGCGGTCTTCGCCATCTTCGCCGGGCTTTACAAACTTGGCGAAAAGATACTCAGCTCCGAGAAATTCACCGTCAAGAGCATCAGGGTGGAAGGCAACCATTCCGTCAGCAAGTCCGAGATCGTTAAGGCCGGCGGACTTTACGCCAACATGAACATCTACTCCCTGAAGACCGACAAGATCAAGCAGGGCATTCTCGGTCATCCCGACATTGAAAAAGTCGAGATCGAGCGCGAGATGCCGACCAACCTCATCATCCGCGTCAAGGAAAGGGAGCCCATGGCGCTTCTGAAAGCGAGCGACGGCAAGATTCTTCCCGTAGACCGCCGCGGCCACATCCTTAGCGAAAACAAGCTGGAGAACGCCAAGGGCCTTCCCCTTATAATCACCGCGGAGGAAACCGGCGTTCAGGGAAAGGAATGCAAAGATAAGAAAGTCCTCACCGCCCTCGATTACCTCCTCGTGATCCGCCACGCTCCGGAGAGGAATTTCCTGAAGATCAAGACCGTGGACGTCAGGCAGAAAGACGCCCTCATCTTCAAGACCGTCTCCATTGACGAAATCATTTTCAGTGAACAATACTCCAGCGACGAAGTCGCCAAGATCTTCGAAGTCATCAAGAACTTGCGTGAAAACGGCCGCGGAGCCTCTAAAATCGACGCCCGCTACGAAGATGTGGCGGTTGTTTGCAAATACCTCTGACCTATGGCAAAAGAAAAGATCTATTCGGCAATCGACCTCGGTTCCCAGACTATCAGAGCAGCCATCGGCAGGCTGCTTGAAGACGGCTCGCTTGAAGTCATCGGCTACGGGACCGCTTCCAGTGAAGGCATAATCAAAGGGCGCATCGAAGATGCCAACGCGGCGCAGGAGGCGGTTAAAAAAGCCGTCCTGGCCGCCGAAAACGACGTCAAATCCCGCCTCCCCTTCCGTATGGAAGAAGTCGTCACCAGCGTAACGGGATCCATCATTTCAGGCGAGCAGGACGTCACGACCGTCTCCAACAACGCGAAAGACGGAAAGATCGGCGAAAAGCTTCTCTTCGAGATCGACAGCGCCTTTGAGGAACGCTTCACCCACAAGGACCGCAAACCCATCCACATTTACGTTACCGAATACACCGTCGACAACGTGAGGGAAACAAGCCAGGCCAGCGTCCTGGAAATGCAGGGTGAGAAGATCGGCGCGAAAGGCTTCGGCATCCTGGGCGACTCGGCCATCCTTGACAAGATGGCGGGGGCGCTCAACAACGCCGGCCATACAGTCGACATATTCTGCTTCGACGCCGTAGCGGACG
>JAFYHD010000048.1 GCA_017539325.1 bacterium
AATGTGTTATATAGAAAGATTCTCTTGTGATTTGTCCCAACGGCCATCCTAACACATTCTCCTATAACTTTTTATTAAGAAAGCATTTACATAGGCTATTGTTTTTTATAATTATCCTAACAATTGTCCTAACGAAGCAGAGAGTGGAATTGCGGGAGGTTACGGATGACCCAGTAGAGCAGGATGACGACGGGGAATCCCAGCAGCAGCTCAAAGCTTTCTTCGAGTCCAAGCTTACAGAACTCAGAATACAGCCCGACGGCTCTCTCCCCGGCGCCTTCAAACTTATCGATAGTAAAAAATAATTTTTAATTAAAATTGTGTTTTATAGTTATCATTTTGCTGACGTCAGCAAAATGATAAGAAGCTGGAATAAATAAAGAGATTTGGAAACAACTTGTTTCCAAACAAAAGAAGCCGGACAAATGTCCGGCTTCTTGTTGCAACTGAAAGTGAATTTTATTATGGAACTAGGACGATACGGAAACCGAAATAATTGTAAGTGTGGCCAGGAACATAGTTGAAGTCCCGGAAAGCGGAGCGGCAGGTATAAGCGTGCGATTCCCAGCTCCCGCCTCGAAGGACACGGTAATCACCATATTCGCTGCCTTTTGGATCGACAACATCTTCGCTGTAATCCCTATACCAGTCCAAGCACCATTCCATGACGTTGCCGTGCATATCATAGAGACCCCAAGCGTTGGGTAGATATGATCCGACGGCGGCAGTATAAGTGTAACCGCCTTGATTACCATTATGGTTGCCCCAATAGCGTCCCAGCCTGTTCAAGCAACCGTCAGAGTAATTATTGGTAATGTTGTTCCCATCGTTCAAACTGGTATTGGTGCCAGCTCTGCAGGCAAATTCCCATTGCGCTTCTGTCGGGAGGTCGAAGTTGTTCCCTGCTCTGGCACGCAGCAACCCGAAGAAACTATCATCATCAACATTTCGGTCAGCAGGCCAGTTTTGCCCTTTCCTTCCTCCACGCAAATCGTCATAGGAAACGAAATCAACTGGGCGAACGGCACCGGAATATTCCGAAGGATTATATCCGGCGATAAGTTCAAATTGTTTCTGCGTGGTTTCAAAAATTCCAATATAGTACGCCTTGGTCAACGTAACTCCATGTTGGTCTTCCATGTGGCTTCCCTGATATCTTCCAAACTCATCTTCTGGCGATCCCATGGTGAAGGTCCCCGGTTCTATCCTCCTCAGCCATAATTCATCCGTCCGGCAAAGATCGTTTGTCAAATCCGGGCCGTCGGCGGAGACGCGCATCTTATTGCTCGGCAGATCAAAAACAAGATATGTCGCTTGTTCCGTCACATCCTCACAATCAACTCTGATTTCAAGTTGACCAATAAGGTTGGTGTAATCACCAGTCGGGAACCAGGTGAGCGAATGTTCCCCTTCGCCAAAAACCAAACCGGCAGCGCCATCGTTTTCCAATCTGCCAATGTCCTCCAAGGGATATTCGTCACCACTATTCGCTTTCCCATAAAATTTAACTCGGAAAACAGGAAGAGTGTTTTCTGTATCGGAATTGACAGTATAAGTGAAGCTTTCTTTTACGATGTTTTCTTTGTCTTCAATGACCAGATTTGAAGTTATGACCACTCGGAATCCAAGGCAAAAATTATAAAAATATCCGTCATCATTCGGCCTGCAATAACCCCGACTGGCCGAGCGGCACCTGTCAGCCCGATTCAATATGTCACCGCCTCTTAAAACACGGTCGTAGGCAGAATAGGCTCCAACCGGCTCAACGGACCGACCTTTGTAGTTAACATACCAATCCAGACACCATTCCTTGACGTTGCCGTGCATATCATAAAGGCCCCAGGCGTTGGGTTGCTTTTGGCCAACCGGATTTGTATGAAGACTGTAACCATAATAATCATCTCCATGATCATCATTAGGATTTTTGGGATTGTACCATCCAAGATTGTCTAGATTGGGATCGCGATATCCTCCAGTGGCATCTGAACCGTCATTCCATGCATTTGTCGCCCCTCCCCGGCAAGCGAATTCCCACTGAGCTTCCGTAGGAAGATCAAAGATATTGCCGACTTTGTTTCTTAGCTTAGCAAAGAAACTCCCGTCGTCCACTCTGTGATCAGTTTCAGACGGCCAGGTCGCTCCCTCTCTATCCCCGCGCAAGTCTTTGTACGACACGCAGTCCACAGGTCGTGTTTTATCACCGACATGTATGGAAGGATTAGAGCCGGTGACAATTTCATACTGCCTTTGGGTAAATTCAAAGACGCCAATATAGTAAGCTTTAACAAGTTCAACTTCGTGTTGCCTCTCTTCAGATGATCTTCCCTTCTCTTTTTCCAGAGAACCCATGAAAAAGACTCCGGGCTCAATTCTTCTAAGCCATAGCTCATCGGTGCGGCATTTGTCGTCAGTAACATCAGGACCATCCTCAGAAACACGCATTTTATTTTTCTTAAGATCAAAAACAAGATATTTTGCCTTTCTTGTTACATCCACATACCCCACAATAATTTTTAACTGACCAATCAGGTTCTTATGAGCTTCGTCCGGTATCCAAATAACATTATGCTCATCCTTTCCCACAACAAATCCTGTCGCTCCGTCACCCTCTAATTTACCGATATCTTCCAGAAGATATTTTGACCCGTTGTTTGACTTGCCATATAATTTAACTTTGTAAACAGGCAAGGTGTTCTTGGTTCCTGATTTGATGGTGTAACTGAATCTTTCCCTGACCGGTTCGCCTTCATCTTTTTTCACATAGTTGGAAGATATGGCCGCTCTGAAACCGAAACTCGACTCGCCAAAGCTGCCAAATTCATTAGGTTTGCCATAATGACGAGCGGCCGAACGACAATCGCTGGCCTTGTGAAATATGTCTCCCCCGCGTAGAATTCGTCCCTCGCCTGATTCCGTACCCTTCGGATCTTTAACTGATTCGTAAGGATACTCGCCGTACCAGTCCAGACACCATTCGTAAACATTGCCATGCATATCGTAAAGGCCCCAGGCATTGGGAAACTTTTGACCGACAGGATGCAAACGAAGCCCGTTCTCATCCTGAGGATCCAAGTTAGAATCTCCGCTGTTGTAGTAATACCAACCCAGTTTATCCAAATTGGCATCATTTTCCTTATCCTCTAATTTTTCTTCGTTATTCAAAGAAGTTGCGGATCCCGCCCTGCAAGCAAATTCCCATTGAGATTCCGTAGGCAGATCAAACAGATTACCGGCCCTGTATCTTAACTTGGCAAAGAAACTGCCTGCGTCCACCCTGTGATCTGTCTCAGCAGGCCAGGATGATCCCTTTTCGGCTCCGCGCAAACTATCATAGGATACGCCGTCAACAGGGCGGGTACTCTCTTCGTTAAGCAAAGAATTACTTCCGTTAATCCTTTCGAATTGCTTTTGAGTTAATTCGAAAACGCCGATATAGTAGGCTTTTGTAAGGCCGACTTTATGCTTGCTTTCATCTTCAGCAAATCCGATTTCTAAACTTCTGGAACCCATGTAAAAAGCGCCAGGCTCTATCCTTCTCAACCAAAGCTCATCCGTACGGCACATGTCATTGGAGAGAATGTTCGGATCTTCCATAGGGCCTTCTAGCTCTGATCGCATTTTGTAAGTGTTCAGATTTAGAACCAAATACTTGGCCTTTGAAGTTATATCTTCGTATTCCACATTAAGTTCCAGTTTGCCAAGCAAATCGGTATAGGCTGGCCGCGGCATCCAGACAAGTTCATGCCGGCCATTGTCTATGGTTATGCCCGAAGCTCCGTCCCCAAACAAAAATCCTGCATCCTCCAGGCGGAATACCGTGCCGTCTTTCAATCGTCCGTAAAATTGGACAGCAAAAACAGGCAAAGTGCTTTCGGTATCAGATTCGATGACATATTCGAATGTTTGGCTCAAGCGATTTTCCTCGATCTCCACTTTTACGGACATATTATCGGTCTTAAATCCGTAAAAACTTTCATCCGGAGTCCAGATAGTTTTATGTTTTCCAACACCTGACACCATTCCGTCCGCCCCGTCCTTGTAAAGCGTCCCGCGATCCTCAAGATCGAAAACTTCACCTACGGCATCATCATAGCCGTAAAACTTCACCTTGAAAACAACAGCCGCATCAGATTCTATCGTATAGTTAATGATCACGCTTCTGTCAAAAGGCCACATCTGCAGGCAGCTCACTTCTGTAACAGAACTCTCCGCATTTGCGTCCAAAACTCCAAAAATCAACAGAACCGTAAAAAGCAATGGCCTTTTCAAATGTTTGTGCAGCAAAAAAAGCGCTGCCAAACCCAGCAAAAATAAGAAAGCCGGTTCTGGCACTAAAGTCACCTTGCGCGTAACTTCTTTCAGTTCTGCGTCACTTGTAACCGTCTCAGTAAGGAGATACGTGTCGTCCAAACTGAAATCTTTATATTCTTCACCGGTATAATCCCAGCAAACAGTTCCCTCTATACATTGTCCAGAATAATCAGCAAAAATGACCGCGGATTTTTCGTGATCGAAAATATCTTCCACCATAACAGTAAGAGACTTGGGCTCGCCATTAGCTAAAACACTGCTATAGGAAAGCGGATCAGCAGGTCTTAAAAGGATCGCCTCCTCTGTTATCTCGTCTCCGTCAAAACTAAATGGCGCAGACCATTTTGCGGTATCAGCATAAACCGAAATCACGCTGAGAAAAGAACTCAGGACCAATAATGAAAACAATCTTTTCAACATAATCAATACACTATTTTGATTAATGTTTATAATTTGTTCTGCTAAGCTCAATACAGAACCGATATTCTATTCAAATTATACCAAAAAAAATGGTGAATTTTCTGTATCTGCATAAACGCACTCTTCGCCCTCCCCGGCGCCTTCAAGCTTTAACGCTCGTCTTTCCATACGTGGCGGTAAAGTCTCGTCATGTGGTCGGAATTGCTTTCCTTGACGAAGGTGTAAAAATCCCAGCCGTAGCGTTCATAAAAAGAGGTGTGTTCCGTGGCTAGGTAAAGCGTGCCGCAGCCCTTTGTCTGCATGTCCCTGGCGATGTGGTTTAGGAGCGCGCCGGCCAAGCCCTGCTTCCTGAAGGGCTCTTCCACGAAAAGGGCGCAGACGTTGGGCGCGAGGTCCGGTCTCATGTGAAAATCGTTGGGAATGACGCCGGCGCCGGCGATGATCTTCTTCGTTTCGGGATCCCTTATGACGTACCAGTAGTTGTCCTTGGGCTCTTTCATGCTGGATATGTAGGCGCTTTTTGGGATATGCCACTTGTCGCTGAACCAAGTGGCCGCTTCTTCCATTTCAGGCTCGGTTTGGGGGACGGTCTCGATGGGCCTTGCGATCTTGGGAATACTGAAGACGCCCGTTCTCCAGCCTTCTATTAGCGTCGACCTTTGCTCCATGGCGCCCAGACCAGTGAACAGAAGTGAGAGGGCGGGATACTGCTCGTCCAGGATGCCGGCCAAAATGAGATTGCCTCCCGGCGCTACGGCGGCCATCAGACGCTCTACGTTGCGCTCTAAGACGGCGCAGAGGATGTTGGCGATAACAATATCGTATTTCTTCTGAGGGGCGTAAAAAAAGAGGTCCTGCTGAAAAACGTTGATTGCGACGTTGTTCTTTTCGGCGTTTTCTTTGGCGGCCATGACGGCCTGGGGCTCGTTATCGAAGGCGTCGATATCAGGGATGCCTAATTTGGCGGCGGCGACGGCCAGGATGCCAGTTCCGGTGCCGGCGTCCAGAAGACTCTGGGGATGATGCTTTAAGGAGAGTTCCTCAAGGAATTCCAGGCAGGCTTTGCTGGTGCCGTGGCTGCCGGTGCCGAAGGCCATGCCGGGATCGTTGACGAGGATGATGTCATTGGGTTCGGGAGAATAAGTTTCCCAGGAAGGCACGATGACAAGACTCTTCCCTACTCTGCTGACGTGGAAATTTTCCTTCCACTTCTCCGCCCAGTCTTCTTTCTTGACGATCCTTCTTTCCACTGAAAGATCGGAGGTCAGGAGCTTGGCGAGATCGAGAAGTTTTGTTCCGGCCTGGCTTGCTTCATTTTCGCTTTTCAAAAAAAGACTGAAGACGGCCTTTTCTGAATCTGTGAGCTTTTCCACGGAAAAATCGGCTTCAGGATCGTCCCAGAGTTCCGCGAGCTGTTCGCAGACGTTCGGCTCGGCTGTCAGCCTAACTTCGATGAGCTCTTCCATATCAGAGCATTCGGGAGCCAAGTATGGTCATCTCTTCGGCTTCCTTTAAGGTCGGAGCTTCCGCGTAGAAGCGACAAACAGGCTCGGTGCCGGAGAATCTCAGGAGGAGCCAGGAGTCGTCCTCCAACTCGAATTTGACGCCGTCGATGGTCTTGATGTTTTTCACCTTGCGGCCTAATATCTCAGAGGGAGGTTCCGTCTCAAGTTTTTTCATGAAGGCGTCCTTGGCGTTCGGGTCGCAGGCCTTGTCGATGCGGTGGTAGCGCATGGTGCCGAATTCTTTGTCGATGTAGTCCATGGCTTCGCCGGCGTTATTGAAGCCTAGGCCGATGAGGGCCTCGACGAGAAGAAGACCGGAGAGGATGCCGTCTCTTTCGGGGATGTGCTTCTGGTAGCCCAATCCTCCGCTCTCTTCCGTGCCGACCAGCGCCGTTCCGTCAATGAGATGGGGAACGATATATTTGAAGCCCACGGGCTTTTCTTCCAGGGGGATATTATACCTCCTGCAGAAGCGGTCGATGGTCACGGAGCAGGAGACGGTCTTTACCATTTTGCCGGACCACTTCTTGCACTTCATGAAATAGAGCGCGAGAATGAGCGCGATCTTGGGAGTGATGATGTACTCTCCCCTGCTGTCCGCGGCTGCGAGTCTGTCGGCGTCGCCGTCAGTAACGAGGCAGATATCGAAGCCTTCCTTTTTGATCTTTTCAAGACTTGCGGCCATGTTTTGGGGAACTGGTTCGGGAGCGATGCCGGGGAAAGCGGGGTTGCGGTCGCTGCGGATAGTCTCAGCCTGGTGGCCGAGCTTATTGAGAATGTCCGCGATGTAAGTCTTGCCCACACCGTAGAGGGAGTCAACGAGGACCTTGAGCGGTTTGGAAGACAGAAGTTTTTTGTCGATGAAGGAATCGACCCATTCCAGGTAGACTTTCTCAGGGTCGCCCTGCAGGACGAGGCCCTGCTTTTCGGCTTCTGATCTGGAAATTCTAACAGGCTCGTTCTTGCCGACCTGGGCTTCGATGCCCTTGGTGGTGCTGACGTCGGCGGAGCAGCCCGGAGGCGTATTGATCTTAAAGCCGGAATAGTTGGCGGGATTGTGGCTGGCGGTGATCATGACGCCGCCCGCCAAGCCATAATGTTTGACAGCGTAAGAAACTGTTGGCGTCGGCAGCGGCTTTTCGGCGGGCAACACTTTGAAGCCGTTGGCCCAGAGTATCTCCGTCACTAATTCAGCGAAACGTTTGCCAAGGAAGCGGTGGTCGTAGCCCACGACAAGGGGGGCGCCTGCTTTGCCCTCCTCTTTGAGATAGTCGGCGTAAGCCTGGGCGGCCTTGGCCAGATTCTCGAAGGTGAAGGTGTCAGCAATGATGCCGCGCCAGCCGTCGGTACCGAATTTTATTATTTTCTCAGCCATTCTGTTTCTTTTCCATCGCGTAGAAAGCTTTTATGCGCTCCGCCATGTCGGGTTTGCCGAAAAGGTAGCTGCCGGCCACGAAAGCTGTGGCACCAGCCTTGAAGCAAAGGTCTTTTGTTTCACCGTCTACGCCGCCGTCCACTTCCAGAGCGCAGTCGAGGCCTCTTTTTTCGATCTCGCTTTTGATCGATTCGATCTTGGGGAGCATGTCGGCCATGAAGCTCTGTCCTCCGAATCCGGGCTCAACCGTCATGACGAGGACGATGTCGCAAAGATCAATGTAAGGGAAGATGGCTTCCGCAGGAGTTTTCGGCTTCACGACCAAACCTACGGCGCAGCCTGTATTTTTCAAGCCCGTCAGGGTGTCCGTTACGGTCTTGGCGTCTTTGAAGGCCGGGCTCTCAATGTGCATGGTTATGATGTCCGCGCCCGCTTCCCTGAATTTGGGGGCGTAGGTGACAGGATCGTCGATCATCAGGTGCACGTCGAAAACAAGGTCGGAGTGGGGCCTGAGCTTCTTAACGACCGGATGGCCGAAGGTCAGGTTCGGCACGAAATGGGCGTCCATGATGTCCCAGTGGATGAGGTTGGCGCCGGCGGCCTTCGCCGAGGCTATTTCCTCCGCCCACTTGGAAAAATCGCAGGAAAGCAGCGAGGGGGAAACGCAGATCCCTTTGAGGACCTCCTTAATTTCTCTCAGAGTCTTCATATTTAAGATTATACTAGAAGACCCGCTTAAAAAAAAGGCGCTAAATGTTATAATGTTCAGAAATAGGCAATGAATACTTCTATGGAATCAGCTTCCGCCCAAAAGCAAAGCCGCATGCCGCAGCGCTTCTTTACCGACGGTGACCCTGTTACGGAAAGAGGCATCCGCCGCGCCCTGAACATGACCATTCTGTCCGGTGTCTTCAGCAACGTCTGGACAGCCATCACCGTGAACCTCCCCTACCAGATGTACCTGTCTGTTCTGCAGGCTAGCGGCAAGCTGGTCGGCCTGGCCGGCACCATAACAAGCTTCACGATGATATTGCAGCTGCCTGGGGCCTTCATTTCCGAGATGCTTAAGGAAAGGCGGCCCATGGTGGTCTTTTTCGCCTTCATCCAGCGGTTCCTTTGGTTCATTCCGGCTTTCATGCCGCTCTTCACAAAAGACTACAAGATCCTGGCCCTGACGCTTGTCGCCGTCTGCGTCGTTAGCATGGCCTTGGGCAACTTCATCACCGGCTCCTGGCTGGCCTGGATGACGGACCTTATTCCCAACGACAAGGCCGGCAACTACTGGGGCCGCCGCATGACCATCGTCATGACGGTGTATCTCGGCACGATCTTCCTCTCCGGCTACGCCCTTGATATCCTGCCGGGAATGTGGAGGGATTTGCCGCTCCTCGGCTTCATGGTGGTCTTCTTTGTCGCCGGCGTCTTCAGCATGATCGATATTTTCTACCAGACCAAGACGGCCGAAGTGACGCCGGAGCATCCCAACCGCGACAGGGGCATGCTTGAACGGGCGATGATGCCTTTCAAGAGCAAAGACTTCCTCTACCTCACCTTCGCCTACAGCGCCTGGTACTTTTTGAACACCATCTTCGCGGCCTTCTCTTACATTTTCATCCGCCAGGAATACGGTATAAGCTACCATGTCATATCCTTCATCGCCGGCGCGAACATCCTTGGCATCGTGGCCTTCAGCAGGATCAGCGGCTACATCATAGACAGGCTTTCCGCCAGGAACTACGTGATATTCCTGATCATCATAGAGCCGCTTGTCAACCTCTACTGGTTTTTCGTTTACCCCGACAAGAGCGTCAGCTTTTCCCTGCCCTTCATGGAAGGCGCGCTCACTGTGACGGAGCCTGTTCTTGTCCTGATGATCGGGCAGTTCATGTTCGGCGCGCTGGCCAACGCCGTTTACATGGGGCAGATGGCGCTGCTTGGCATCCACGCCCCGACGCACGACCGTTCCATCGCCATGGCGAGCCACAATTTCGTCGTCGGCATGGTGGCGGCCCTCGGCCCGATACTCGCCGGTATTTTCATCGATCATTTCAAGGCTTATCACACCGTTCTTTTGGGCGCGGACTGGCGCTACATGCAGCTCATCGCGGCGGGATTGACGATTTTCGCCTGGGGCGCCGTACTTCCCTTGTTCCTTAAGATCTCCGTGATGTCGGACGAACTGCCCTTCAAGGACGCCGTGGGAAGGTTGGCTTTCTACAATCCTATAAGGATGGCGCGCTCCATGTACAACATCGTGACGATCCAGCATTCCACCGACGCGGAAGCCAGGGCGGAAGCCGTGGAAGAGCTGGGCGAAGAGAACGCCGCCATCGCCGTCAAGGACCTGGTGAAAAACATGGGCGACCCCTCTTACGAAGTGCGAGAGGCCGCTGCCAAAGCGCTTGGCACCATCGGAAGCCCTGACGCCATCCAAGCCATCCTGGAGCTTTTGAAGGACGAGGACACCGACCTGCCCATCACGCTGATCAGAGCTCTTAGGATGAACAACAGCAAAGAAGGCATCCCGGTCATCACGGAAAAGCTTGATTCGCAGAATCCCTTCGTGCAGCGAGAAGCCGCGAGAACACTGGGCGTCCTTGGCGGCGTCTCCGCCATTCCGAAACTTTGGGAGCTGCTTAAGACGACCAACAACGCGACCGTCGCCACCGCCGTTTCCGGCGCCCTGGCCAAGCTGGGCTGCCGTGACGCCCTGAAGGATATCTGGCCGCATTACAGGCAGACGGAAAACCTGACTTTGAAGAAAGAGATGGCCCTGGCCATGAGCACCATATTGGTGCCGGACGGCGGCTTTTACGAAATAATGACGAAGGAGGACAAAGCCTTCGCCAGCCAGCCGGAAAAACTCATAGCCACCTTCTCCTGGAGCGTGGTCTGCATGGCGGAAAGGCTCTCCTCTTCCCAGACTCCCGGAAGGACGCACCATCAGAACGTTCTTCTGGCCGGCACCCAGAAAGAGAAAGCCAAAAAGATCCTGACGGCCTACGAAAGCAATCCGCCCCTGGCCGCCCTTCTGGCCTGGAACATCGGGAAAAACATAGGATATCTGCGCTTCGGTTTCTCCCCGCCCATCAGCCTGGAAAGCGAGGATGAATATCTGGAAAATCTCTACGACTGCGACGAGCGCTTCGGACTTGGCATGTGGCTTATCCGCGAAATGAGCGAAGCGGCCAAAAAACTCGAGACCATAACGTCCCTGGATATCCTGATCATCATCCACTTCCTCAGCAACTGGTGCCGCGAGGAAGCCACCAAGCCGTAAGGCTTTTCTATGCCTGTACGTCCGCGGTCTTAGCGCCGGTAGTCTTTATTAAGACTTGTGGCGCCGTGATTATTTGAAAGCCGATCTCCCCCGCGGAAAAACAGATCTTCTCAAGTTTGAGCGCCGATTCGTCCAGGAAGACCGGGTAGGGTCTTTTCAGTCCGATGGGCGAGCAGCCGCCGTGGACGTAGCCCACTTCCGGGAAAAGGTCCTTGCTTTTCAGCATGGAGAGACTCTTCTCCCCCGCCGCCTTCGCGGCCTTCTTGAGATCCAGCTCCGCGTTTCCCGGAATGACGAAAACGAAGATCCCCTTGGGATGCCCGTTGGTGGTGACCAGCGTTTTGTAGACCATTTCCGGAGGAAAATCGAGGATCCGCGCCACTTCCACGGCGCTGGGAACTTCCTTATAAGAAAAGGAGCGCAGCTCGAAAGCCGCGCCTGCCTTTTCCAGTATCCTTACAGCGTTGGTCTTGTGATTCTTCACTGGTTCAAAAGACTTTCCGCCATTTCTTTCAGGGCGCGGAAGTCGGTCTTGCCGGTTCCCTGCAGCGGGATCTTCTCGACTTTCAAGACCTGGCTGATCCTGGCCAGGTTGGAGAATCCGCCTTCCTTCAGCGCGTTGTTGACTTCCGTCTTGTCGATGTCCTGGGTCGTCAGCATGACGATGAAGGGTTTGCCGTCGCCCTCGAAATACTGCAAGGCGAGGCTTGGGCCCATGGCGTTGGAGGGCCACTTGGCTTCCAATATCTGCTCCAGGGCGGGCAGGCTGATCATCTCGCCGCCTATCTTCACGAAGCGTTTCAAGCGGCCGCTGATGACTATGACGCCCTCTTCCGTAAGGTATCCGATGTCGCCGGTGTTGTACCAGGTCTTGCCGTCAAATTCAAGGAAGGGGCTCTTCAGGGATCTGTCGAGGTAGCCTCCGAAAACGCTGGGGCCAGTAACGCAGATGATGCCTTCCTGCATGGCGGAAAGCTTCTCGCCAGTCTCAAGGGAAACGATGGCCGCTTCCACATGAGTGAAGGGCTTGCCGACGCCCACAGTCCTCGGGGCTTTGTAGTCGCCGACCGCGATCACGGGAGAGCATTCCGTCACGCCGTAGCCTTCCCTGAGCCTGGCCTGGGGACAGATCTTCTCGTAGCCGTCGAAAACTTCCTGGGGCGTTCTTTCGCCGCCGGACACGATCTTAAGGACATACTGCAGCTGCTCCGGCCTGCCCGCCTTTATGATGCCCTTCAGAAACGTCGGCGTGGCCGGCAGAATGGTCATCTTCCAATCTTCCAGCATTTGCGCCAGATTCTTGTAGTCAAGCGGATTGGGATAGTGCACCGTCCTGACGCCCGCCACCATGGGCAGCACCACGGAAGTGGTCAAGCCGTAGGAATGGAAAGGCGGCAGGATGGAGAAGATGGAGTCCTGGGAATTGGCCAGCAAAGCCTCGGCTGAGTCGCCGCTGTTGATGAGCAGATTCTTGTGCGTCAGGGGCACGCCCTTCGGCAGATTCTCGGAACCGCTGGTGAAAAGGATCAAAGCAACGTCATCTTCTTTAACGTCCTTCCGACCGTAGAGGCTGAGGATGGTGTTCACGGGCAGCAAACTCTTGACAAAGGCTTTCAGTTTGCCCCAGGGCGTGGCGCCCGCTTTCAGGATGTCTTCCAAAAACATCAGCTTGTCCTCGAAGAGATCCTTGGGCACGTTGTCCATGCGGCTCCAGACTTTCTTGGAAGTAAGTATCGTGGTCAGTTCCGCGCTCTTCAAAACGTGCTCCAGGCTCTTCCTGCCCAGCGTCCAGTTCAAGGGCACGGGAACTTTGCCCGCCATGATGCAGCCGATGAGAAGGTGGTCGGTGGCCGCCAGGGAAGGCATGAAGATGCCGATCCTCTCAGCCTTGATGCTCTTTACGGAATCGGCGATGAGCAGCGTGACGACTCTTGATTTCGCGTAGTCCAGTTCGCCAAGGATGACGTCGGCGTCGGAGATATATTTGCTGCCCAGTCTGGCGCAGGCCTTAAGGTAGGCTTCGGGGATGGTCTTGCCGTCGATGAAAGGCTCGGGCCTATTTTCGTTGGCGAACCATTTTTTAGAGGGCATGAAACGGAAGGAGGTGCTGTCTTTTTCGTTGCTCATTTGCTTAACTTATTTTTGACTTTAAGGAACGGTAGTCCGTCTTGCCGGTCCCAAGGAGCGGCATTTCGGGAATGGTTATGACTCTGGATATGCTGGCGATGTTGCCGAATCCAGCTTCTTTCAGGGCTTTGTTGGCGTCGTCGGGAGTGATCTTCTCAAGGACGGAGAAGAGTATGAGCTCCGGACGCTCGCCTTCTACTTCTTTGCTTTCCACGGCCATCAGAGGCTTGTCGTCACTACTTGGCCAGCGGTGGTTCAATACGCTTTCCAAGGCGGGCAGGCTGATCATTTCTCCGCCTATCTTCACGAAGCGTTTCAGTCTTCCCGTTATGATCAATTGTCCTTCCGGCGTCTTGTAGCCGAGGTCGCCGGTGTTGTACCACTTGTCGCCGTCATCCAGGATAAGGAAGGGATCGGGCGAGCCGCCCAGGTATCCGTTGAAGACGCTGACACCCTTGGTGACGATCAGGCCCTGCTCGTTGGCCGGCAGTTCCTTGTGATCGTCAATGGAAACGATCATGACGGTCATGCCGGGAATGGCCTTGCCCACTCCCACCACCTTTTCGCCGGCGCGCGTCAGACTGACCAGCGGCGAGCATTCGGTGATGCCGTAGCCTTCGATGACGCAGGTGTGCGGAGAGCGGACCGCGAAGAGGTCGAAGAGCTCCTTGGGCGCCTTTTCGCCGCCCACGCCCACCAGTCTCACGGTCTTGAACATCTCGGGTTTTCCCGCCCTCAGGATGCCTTTCATGAAGGTGGCGGTGCCGCCCATGACGGTGGCGCCCCACTTGACCGTTCCGTAAGCCAGCTTGCGGTAGGCCGTGGGATCGGGATAATGCGCTATCCTGATGCCGCAGATGGTGGGCATCAGGGTGGTCATAGTCAGACCGAAGGAGTGGAAGGGCGGCAGGAAGGAATACAAAACGTCGTCTGCCGCGATCTTGGCGCAGACGAACACGCCGTTGATATTGTTCAGAAGGTTTCTATTGCTTAGGGGCACGCCCTTGGGCACGTTCTCGGAACCGCTGGTGAAGAGAATGACCGCCACGTCGTCCTCTTTCCTATCATCGATGCCGAAGCGCTTAAGAAGTTTTTCCGCCTTGTAATTCTTATAGCGCAGCGCCTTCAGTTTCAGGCCCAAGCCTATGCGCTTCTTCAATTCTTCCACGCACATAAGCATGTCGTCGAAAAGATCCATGGGCAGATCGTCGACCTTGTCGATGAAGGCTTCCGCGGAGAGCACGGTCTGCAGTTCGCTGGCCGCGATGACGTGCTTCAGATTCGCTTCGCCCAACGTCCAGTTCAGCATCACGGGCACTTTCCCCGCCAGCATGGAGGCGTACATCAGAATGTCGCAGAGCGTGGTGGAGGGCAGCATGACGCCGATCCGTTCGCCCGGCAGCTCCTTGATGAGCGAGGCGAAAATTATGAGCGCCATCTTGAATTTTTCATAGGTGAGTATGCCGAAGGTCTCGTCCGCCACCATGGGCAGTTTGCCGCCGCGGTCAAGAGACTTCAGAAGGGCCTCGATGACCGTTTTGGCTTCCGGCAGGCCAATCTCGCGCTTAACTTCTTTGCGCCATTCCTCCGGCGCCAGCTGGACCTGCTCGGGCGCGATCTGCTGCTTGGCGGCCGCCGCGAAATGCGCCACCGCCGCCACGTTCACCAGCTCGTTGGGCGCCACGTCGGTCACGCCGTAGTTGTCCTGCAGCCAGCTCAATACTTCCGCGGCCTCCAGAGAGTCCATGCCCAGATCGTCGGTCAGACGGTCGTTGGCGTGCACGGCGGAGGGATCCAGCTTCTTCAGCCTGGCGATCTCGCCGATCACGTCCGCTAAGATCTTTTCGTTTATCGCCTTCTCGTCGATCTCGGGCTTGGCATCCGTCTGGGCGATCTCCGGCAGCCTGGAGCTCCAGAAATAGAAGGGGTAAAGCTTCAACTCTTCCCTGCCAAACTGGTCGTGCCAGTTCTGCAGCCAGGCGTTCAGTTCCATCTTGTCCTGGCTTTTCCTCGGCAGCGTGCTGTCCGCCATCTCGATCCTGATGTCAACGGGCCTTCTCGGCGTGAAGAAAACGCCGTTCAGCAGGACCGTCTTGAAGCCGTGCCAAAGCTGCGCGAAAAGCCTGGGTCTGCGGTGCTCGAAGACATACGAGAACGAACTACCCCAAAGGCCCGAGGCGTGCGCCAAAGCGACCGGAGCGTCTGGAACTTTCGAGAGAATATAATGCACGCCGGACTTGGCGCCGATGACTTCGTGATCCTGGCGCCAGAGGGCGCCGCCGGGATAGATGATGACGTTATCGCCATTCCGCAGGGCTTCCACGACCTTGTCCAGCGCTCTCTCAACTCTTCTGCGCTTGTAGGCGGAAACAGTCCCCTCGATGTCCGGCATGGGGATGGCGTCCAGTCTCCTGAAGATCCACTGGATGCCGGTCATGTTGTAGAAATCCTCGATGACCACAACTCTGGGGTGCGCGGCGTTCCAGAAAGTCAGAACTTCCATCACGGGATCCATCTCCGCGGGATGGTTCGGCAGGATGAGCATGCCCTTCTTGCTCTTGATATTTTCCAATCCTTCCACCTTCACGCGGTAGCGCAGCTTTATTAGAAGCTTCGCCGTAAAGATCATCAGAGCCACGGAGGGATTGAGTTCCCTTCCGCCGTACTTAAAGCCCACGTAAAGGCTCAACAAAACCACCAGGGCGCAGCAGATCCCGAAGACCGCGAAAGACTGGTCCGGCGTTATGACTTTGAAGACCTGAAGCAGGAAGAAAACCAAGGTCGAGATCAAAGCCGACAACAAAGCCAAAAGCGCGCTCTGCAAGGAGGCGCCGATGCCCACGAAATTGCCCTTCTGACTGATCTCCAAAAACGTCGAGTCGTTAAGATTGACCGCGGCTCCGAAGAAAATTCCCATCACCACGGTAAGGCTCATGACCTGGACGGTGGAGTGGCAGATGAAGGGCACCAGGGCCACCGTCAGCCCCATGAGCGTCGTGAAGAGCGTGATGAAGATGAAGCGCGCGCGGTTCATCACAGGCGAGATCAAAGTGCCAACGACCGCTCCTCCCGCCGCCGCCACAGGCAGCGTGGCGGCCTGCTGGATGGTGGCATAGCCGTGCATGGTCAAAAAGGCGTTCAGGGCCATCTGCACGGCGTTGGCGCAGCCCCACAAAGAGGCGCCGCAAATAAGCAAAGTCCAGTGCTTGGCGAAAACGTCCCTCGTTCCCGACAGGATGGAGCGCTGCGTTTCGCCGTAGGGCTTGAGATCCTCGCCCTTAGGCAGGCACAGCAAAGATATGATCACCGTGACGATAGAGACGCCGCCCAAAATGAAATGCCAGCTGTTTGGGCATTTCGAGTACATCAAGGTGCCGCAGTAGGCGCCCGGCATCAGGCCGAAGATGAAGACCATGGACATCAGCCCGTTGACGGCCGCCATGGACATTTTCAGACCCTTTTGCACGAAGGGTATGGCGGACATCTTGCCGGCGCTGTACAGGCCGAAAATAATGCCTATGATCGTCAGGCTGACCCAAAGCGCGGGAATTATCCCGAACTTAAGGGAGAGGAATATCCCGCCCAGCAGCAGCAAAACTCCCAGCATGGAAAGCGCCATCACGTAAGCCTTCTTCATAGCGGAAACGAGCGCTCCCGAGAAGAAGTAGATGACGGCCGGGCCGACGGTCACGGTAGCCGCCACGGCCTGGGTTATCCAGGCGCGCTCGGACATGCCGTAGATGCTCGTCAGCTGTTCCATGACGAAATACTGCATGGCCCCCAGAACAAAGGAGGAGAGCAGCGTGGAAGTTAGCAGCGCCAGCAGGGAGACCATTATCCTTCCACCAGCTTGATGAGGGTGTCAGCCACGTACTGTTTCTGCTCGTCCGTCAGTTCGGCGTAGATGGGCAGAGCCAGCGTTTCGGAAGCGGCTTTCTCGGATTCCGGGAAGGCGCCTTTCTTATAGCCAAGATAAGCGAAGCATTCCTGCATGTGCAATGAGACCGGATAATAGATGTCGCAGCCGATGCCGGCTTCCTTCAAGCCCGCGAAGACCTTGTCCCTATTGGGAACTCTGACGATGTACTGGTTGAAGATCATGTAGTTGCCGGCCATTTCCTTTGGCGTGATGATGTTCTTGCAGTTCTCGAAAGCCTTGCTGTAGAAGGCCGCGTTTTTGCGGCGTCCTTCGTGCCAGTCGTTCAGGTGCGGCAGTTTCACGCTCAAGACAACAGCCTGCAGAGCGTCCAAGCGGAAGTTGCCGCCTATATACTTGTGGTAATACTTGGGGTGCATGCCGTGCACTCTCATCTTCTCAAGTTTCTCGAAGACTTCGTCGTCGTTGGTCGTGACCAGACCGCCGTCGCCCGCGCCGCCCAGGTTCTTGGAGGGGAAGAAGGAGAAGCAGCCCACCGTTCCCATAGTGCCGGCCTGCTCGCCCTTATATTTCGCGCCGATGGCCTGGGCGCCGTCCTCGATGATGAAAAGCCCGTGCTTTTTGGCAATCTCCCTTATCTTGTCCATGTCCGCGCACTGCCCGTAGAGGTGCACCGGCAGTATGGCTTTGGTCCTGTCCGTCACCTTGGCCTCTATCTGATTGGCGTTGATGTTGAAGGTCACGGGATCGATGTCCACGAAGACCGGCGTGGCGCCCGTCCTGGCGATCGACCCGGCGGTCGCGAAGAAGGTGTACGGCGTGGTGATGACTTCGTCCCCCGCTCCTATTCTCAGCGCCATCAGCGCCAAAAGAAGGGCGTCGGTGCCGGAGGAAACGCCCAGGGCGTGCTTCGCGCCGGTATATTTTTCCATGGCTTCCTCGAATTCCTTGACCTTGGGACCCATGATGAAATACTGGGAATCGAAAACTTCCGAGACCGCTTTCATGGTCTCTTCCTTAAGAGGAGCGTACTGCGCTTTCAGATCGAGAAGAGGGACTTGCATATTTTTTCCTTAAAGTTTATGGCTTTTATTTGTTTTCGAACATTTCTTTCGCTTTCAAAAGAGCTTCCGGAATTTTGGAGGCGTCCTTGCCGCCGGCCTGGGCCTGGTTCGGCTTTCCGCCGCCTCCGCCGCCCGTGATGGCCGCCATGGCTTTCACAATGTTGCCGGCGTGCAGACCAGCCTTCACTCCTTCCTCGGAAACTAAAACCGTGAAGGCGCAGCGCTCCGCGTTCCTGACGGCGATGGCCACGGCGTACGAGGAGACAAGTTTCGCTTTCAGCTCGTCGCACAAAGTCTTCTGTCCTTCTCCGTCCAGTTCGCCGCAATCGGCCACGACCACTTTCAGGCAGCCTATCGTTTCAGCCTTCGCAGTCAACTCTTTCGCCAGTTCCTTGACCTGGCCGCCCTGGATGGCTTTCAGTTTCTTCTGGAGTTCCTTCGTATCCTCGGATTGTTTCTCGAGCCTTTCCATAACTTCGTCCGGGCGGGCGTGGAGATAGTTGGCCGTCTCTTTCATCAAAGAGCGCCACTTAATGGCGTATTCATACCCTACGGCGCCGCAGTAGGCTTCCACACGCCTGATGCCGGCCGCCAGCGCGCTCTCTTCCGCGATGAAAAAGCAGCCCAGTTTTCCGGTAGAAGCTGCGTGCGTTCCGCCGCACAGTTCGCAGGAGAAATCGCCCATCCTGAGCATCCTGACTTCGGAACCGTATTTTTCCGAAAAGAGCATGGTGGCGCCCATTTTCTTGGCCTCGTCCACGTTGGTGACGATGGTCTCCACCGGTATGTCTTCCCTGATCTTCTCATTGACTCGCGCTTCGATAGCGGCCAATTCCTCAACTGTCAGCGCCCTGGGACTGTGGAAGTCGAAGCGCATCCTCTCAGGGGAAACGTAGCTTCCCGCCTGGGTGGCATGGCTTCCCACAACTTCCCTTAAAGCCGCGTGGAACAGGTGCGCCGCGCTATGATGTCTTCTGGTGGCCTCACGTTTCTCCACGTCGATGGCCAGCGTAACAATATCTCCCACCTTCACCGTGCCGCTCTTCACGACCACGTTATGGGCGGTCATCTTGCGGGCGGGATTGATGGTGTTCGTCACTTCGCAAGCGAAATCGCCGGCGCTGATCGTTCCCACATCTCCCACCTGGCCGCCGCTCTCGGCGTAGAAGGGCGTTTCCTTAACGAAGATCTGCCCGACGTCGCCGGCGGAAAGGCTCTCGACTTTGCCGGATCCTTTCTTCATCAAAGCCGTCACGACGCTCTCGCAGGAATTCTCGGTGTATCCCACAAACTTCGTGTCGCCCAAGGCGGCGTAGAGTTCCTCATAATCGGTAGTCAGAACTTTCCCCGCCACGTTCCTGGCGGCCTTGGCGCGCTCGCGCTGTTTCTTCAGTTCAGATTCGAATCCTTCCTGGTCCACGGTCAGGCCTTTTTCCGCGGCCATGTCCAGCGTAATATCAAGCGGGAAACCGTAGGTATCATAGAGCCTGAAGGCGTCGGCGCCGGCGATCTTTCCGTCCTTAGAAGCCGCGGCGATCTCATAGAAAAGCTCCTCGCCCTTCGACAAGGTCTCGCAGAAGCGCACTTCCTCGCCGTTGATAACTTCCATGATGAACTTTTCCCTTTCCTTGATCAGCGGATAGACCTTGCCCATGGTCTCGACCACAACCGGAACCAGCGAAGCTAAGAACGGCTTCATGATGCCGATGGTCCTGCCGTAGCGGGCCGCCCTGCGCAATATCCTTCTCAGCACATATCCTCTTCCCTCGTTGGAAGGCATGGCGCCGTCCGCGATGGAAAAAGTCAGCGCCCTGATATGGTCCGCCACCACGCGGTGGGCCATGGAGCCGTCGAAAGCCGCCTTCTCAGCCTCCGTAAGCGTCTTGCCTGGCGCCGGGAAGGGCACGTAAGGCTTGCCGCTAAGCTTCGCGATAGCGTCCAGCAAAGGCATGAAAACGTCCGTCTCATAATTGCTGTATTTCTTCTGCACTACTGAGGTCAAACGCTCCAAGCCCGCGCCGGTATCCACGCAGGGCCTCGGCAATTTTTCCAAAGAGCCGTCCGGCTGGCGGTTGAACTGCGTGAAGACCAGGTTCCAGAGCTCCATGCAGCGCTTGTCGTCGAAGGGCGCCGGTTCCGCCAGGCCGAAATAGGCCGGCAGGTCGATATGGATCTCACTGCACGGTCCGCAAGGACCCGTGTCCCCCATTTCCCAGAAGTTGTCCTTCTTGCCCAAACGGACGATCTTTTCCGCGGGCACATGCTCCTTCCAGATCTCGAAGGACTCGTCGTCGTCCAAATAGATGGTCACCCAGAGATATTCCTTGGGCAGCCCCATTTCCTTGGTCAAGAATTCCCAGGCGTAAGCGATGGCTTCTTTCTTAAAATACGCCCCGAAACTGAAGTTCCCCAGCATCTCGAAGAAGGTGTGGTGCCTGGGGGTCTTGCCCACGTTGTCCAGATCGTTGTGCTTGCCGCCCGCCCTTATGCATTTCTGGCAGGAGGTGGCGCAGGGCGCCGGGGGATCCTGGATCCCGATGAAAACGTTCTTGAACTGGTTCATGCCGGCGTTGGTAAACAGAAGCGTCGGGTCGTCCTGGGGGATGACCGGGGAGCTTTCCGCGGGCATATGCCCCCGGTCCACGAAGTATTTCCGGAAGCGCTCGCGTATCTCTAAGGAAGTAAGCATAGTTCTCTAATAAAATAGTTAAATTATTTGTTTATTATAGCAAAAACGCCCCTCCAAAGGAATACTGCGACCGTCCCCCTTTCTTGCTTTTAAAACCGCCTTTTAGTAGAATTCAAAAAGGCTGCCGAAGTGATGGAATTGGTAGACGTAGCGGATTCAAAATCCGCCGGGAGTGATCCCGTGGGAGTTCGATTCTCCCCTTCGGCACCACCCTTTTAAAACAAAAACAGCGCCGCTCACGCGGCGCTGTTTTGCTTTTAAGACTTTTAATACGCTCCTTCCTACTTCTCCAAATCGCCTTCCTTAATATTAAAGTACCAGCAATTGGTCAAAGGCCTTTCTTCTTGTTTGCAGTATTCGTCTAATATTTTACCTAGTTGCAAAAATCTTTGGTAAGTGTCTGGTCCTAAACAATCAGCTGGATTTTTTCTATAAAATATATTTTTCACATCGTTTATATCTTTGCAATCAGGAATTAAAAAGTTATCCTTGCTTTTATCCCACCAGACTAAAAATGTTTTGGAATCAACAAAATCGTAAGCCTTGTCCAAACTCCATCCAAAACCGGTATAACCCCCAAACTTAGGAAGCACATCTATCAGCGGTTGAAAAGAATTATCGCCTGATCTTATAGCTTCTGCGATGAACGGATATACATGGTAGCCGAATTCATAATTTAAATCCTTAGCTAATTTTTCCAAAACTTCAACTCTTGGTTTCTCAAGTTGATTTTCAAGTTTCCAACACTTATACCAATCTTCCCAAAGAGTAGGTAAATACTTGCGTCCAATGTAATACCAAAAAAGGGGCATCTGAGTTTGGCTCATAGGCATATTTTTAGGAAGCCATAACATAGTTGGCGTTTTCTTAAAACCGCTATAAGCGTTTATATCAAGCTTTTTTTGTATTCTCCTATTCAAAAACGAAGAAAAAGAGTTAGTATAAGAACCATTGAAAAGTACTATTTGCCTGTCTATTAAAGAATCGTTTTCCATCAATGAAATATACAAAGGCAGGGCTTTTGACGGAGGCATTTGCTCAAGATACTTAGTGACAGCATATGCATTAGTTAAATCTATCACCCCTCTTATTTCTTCTTCTGATGGTCTATCTCCTTCAACTTTGTTTTTCGAAGCTAAGATATCAAGATATGTTGACAAATCTGGCTTAGATATCATAGCCTTGCCATAAGCTATATCTATTTGGTTTGTTAATTTTTGTAATGATTCAAAATTAATATCTGCCCTTAAAAAAGAAACAAATACAAATGAAAAGATGAACATCACAGACTTTTTCATATAAATCTCCTACTTTTATTTAGGCAAAATTTTAAATCAAGAAAGCTTTTCCTACTTCGCCGAATCGCCTTCCTTAATGTTAAAGTACCAGCAGTTAGTCAAGGGCCTGTTCTCCCGTTTGCAGTATTCGTCCAAGGCCTTTTCAGCCTTGAGCGCGCTCTCATACATCTCCTTCGTAAAAAATCTAGGGGGATATTTCCTCTCAAAAATATTTTTGATATCCGAGAGTTTCTTATCACTGGGAGGAATAATGAAATGATCTTTATATTCGTTCCACCAAGCAAGAAAAGATTCTTCATCCCTAAAATTCGGATAATCTTTCGGCCTATTTACTTCGTGTATTTCTTTGGAACTAATTGAATGATATAACAGCGATTCATGGTAACTGCGGCAAGCCAATTCCAACAAAAGCGGTTTTAGAGTCGTGTCTCCTTCTTCTATTGCCTTTGCAACGAAGGGATAAAGGTGGTAACTAAACTGGCGTGCGATCTCATTGGCTAATCTTTTTAAAACATCATTCCTCGGTTTTTCTCTCTTATTTTCCAATTTCCAAATAGTGTACCAATCATCCCAAAGCGTAGGTAGATGCTTTAGACCAGCGTAGTACCAGAAAAACGCCATATCATGACTATTTCTAATTGCGCTTTGCTCTTCTAACCAAAGCATCGTTACATTTTTCTTATCCGTTTTTGTAAAGATTTGCAATTTTCTAATTATCAATTGATAAATCAATTCTCCAAAACTATCTGGAAACGCATACTCCGTTATTAGTTCGCATTGCCAATCCGTTAATTCGTCATTTTCAAACAATGCAAAAAGTTGAGGCAACGCCTTGCTCGGAGGAATTTCATCGAAAGTTACCTCCTCAGCGTAACTGTTAGTCACAGCTTTCGCATTCAATAATGTCTTTTGGTCAACAGTTTCGCTACTGTTGCCAGATGTCTTTAAAACTTTTAAACTATCACAATAATCATCAAGCACTAATGTCTTACTATAAATATTTATGATTAGATTCGTTAAAGCTTTCAATTCTGCCAAACTCGGAGCGGCATCCACGGAAAAAGGCAGCACGACCAAATAAAGAAGTAACCAAATATGCTTCATTTTTTTACTCATTGTCTTAGCTCAGGCAAAATTCCAGATCAAAAAAACTTTTCCTACTTCTCCAAATCACCTTCCTTAATGTTAAAGTACCAGCAATGAGTCAGCGGCCTGTTTTCCCGCTTGCAGTATTCGTCCAAGGCCTTTTCAGCCTCAAGCGCGCTCTCATACATCTTCTTCGTAAAAAAATTAGGAGGATATTTCCTCTCAAAAATATTTTTGATATCTGAAAGTTTCTTATCACTGGGAGGAATAATGAAATTATCTTTATATTCGTTCCACCAAGCAAGAAAAGATTCTTCATCCCTAAAATTCGGTTTATCGTCAGGCCATCTTTTTAAAGATTCAAAAGGCGAAGCATCTGATCTCAGAGAACAATACAAAAGATCTCTGTGATAACTGCAACGAGATAACTCTTTCAAAAGCGGCGCAAGCGTAGTATCTCCATCATTTATTGCTTTTGCCACAAACGGGAAAAGATGATAATTAAACTGACGTGCAACTTCTTTTGCTAATTTTTTTAAAACTGCTTCTCTCGGTTCTGGCCTTTTGTTTTCTAATTTCCAAATACTGTACCAATCATTCCAAAGCTCTGGTAAATATTTAAGGCCAACATAGTACCAGAAAAAAGCGAGATCATGATAGTTCCACATGACGCTTTGATCCGGCAGCCAAAGCATCATGACATTTTCTTTATCCTCTTCCGCAAAAATCTGTAATTTTTGAATTATCAACTGATACACCCACTCGCCAAAACTTCCGTTATATTTTTTATCTTTTAAGCTGCACTCACAATCGGTTAATTCATCATTTTCAAACAATGCAAAAAGCAGAGGCAACGCCTTGCTCGGAGGGACCTTGTCTAATCTGACAGATTCTTCATAACAATTTGTTACAGCTTTGGCATTAAGAAGTTTCTGTTGATCCTCGTTTTCAGCCTTGTTTTCGTAACTCTTTATTGTTTTCAAGCTACTTTTATAAGTATCAAATGGAGCGATCCTACTATGGGCAATTACTATTTGATTCGTAAAAGCCTGTAAAGTCTTGAGATCGACATCGGCCATCAGGGAAATTGCAGATCCAAAGGCCAATATGAAAATTAATGTCTTTTTCATGTAAATCCCTCCATCTTGTTGAGTAATTCTATTATCCCAAAATTGAAAAAAAAAAAAAATAGCCCCCCTATGTGTTAGGATAGTTGGACGGTGAATCTTTTCTAAACTAAAAAACTATTTAGAATCATTCTCCCCCGCCTTCCTCGAACAACTTTGGAACTGTCTGCGTGGTGCCGGTGGGATGTGGGTCTACAAAGATTGGACGATCGCTCTTATCCACAGTGTTGCCTATTTTTCATCTATCGACTGTAAGCCCACTTAGAAAAAGCGTTCGGTCATTTGTTGAACTTTTGTTCGGTAATTTGTTGAACTTTTGTTCGGCAATTTGGTGAAACGGGTTTTACCGAAACCGGAAAAGACTGGCTTTATTTATTAAGCTAATTGGAAGTTTCTGAAAGTTGGCGGTAGAGTCCTACCGGACCTTCGTGCCATGTTTTTGTTTTCTCTATTTCAAGTTTGCGGTACATTTCCGAATGATATATTCTGCGCATGGCTTCCAAAACATCAATGCCTTGCATGTCAGAAAGCATAGTTGCCAGACGGCCTACCTTAGAAGGCAATAGCAAATAGAGGTTGTCTTGCGTGATGTCTGTCATATTTTTATTTGTTCCGATCCTACGAAAGAGATGGCTTGAAGCGATTTTTGAGTGTGGAAGAGATACTGATCGATCAGTTTATAGGTTTTAAGTTCAGATATCAAATTGGCTTTGCTTAAGACGCCACCCTCGTATAAAGCAAAGGCGGCGTAAACACGATCGTTGGCTACAGGACCTGAAACCACATCAAAGTCGTGATGGAAATTGATGTCAGTACGGTTTTTCATCACAAAGTCGAGCCATTCTTCACTCGGTTCTTTAAAATGAAGACATTTTAAAGAATCCAGCGCTGCTGTGTTCAACTCATATTTATTGATATATCCTAATGGTTGGGAAGAATTTTGCAACTTCCTTTTGACCCAAGCTTTCGCTTGAT
Source organism: bacterium (assembly GCA_017539325.1). Classification (GTDB taxonomy): domain Bacteria; phylum Auribacterota; class UBA3054; order UBA3054; family UBA3054; genus UBA3054. The sequence goes on from JAFYHD010000048.1 coordinate 25,135, forward strand.
CGTATGAAGAAGTCGTATAGAAGCCTTCTCCATAATCCAAAGTATGGCTTCTTTTCCTAATTTCAGGGGAAGGTATTTGTGCAAGACTACCGTGGTAAAGAATCATGCTTTTAAATGTCGTGTGTTATCGATAAATTCTTCTATATCCTCCAATATCCACTGGGCGCTTTGCGTGTGGAGAACTTCATAATTATCTGACAAATAGGTCAGAACGCCATATTGGTCTAGCCGGTCAAAAGCCTCTTGGCCAGACAGATTTTTGGCATTCTTGTATTGCTCTACACAAAACGCGACGAAATAAGTGATGGCGTCCTTGCTGTCTTTCATACTGCCTCAATTTATCAAATCACGGTTTTGAGTTTGGCATTTCAGTGCTTTTTAGCGGATGGTCAGGTTTGCTTTGGTCAGGGCTTCCAGGACTTTCTGGTGGGCCTTGTCCACTTCCTCGATCGTCAGCGTCCTGTCCTCGGCGCGGTAAGTCAGCCTGTAGGTAAGGCTCCTCTCGCCTTCCGCCATCTTGTCATCGCGGTAGAGGTCGAGGACCGCCACGTCGGTAAGGAGTTTCCCGCCGGCTTTTTTGATGACGGAGACGACGTCCTGGTTGCTGGTTTCCGCCGGCACCATCAGGGAGACGTCCCTTTCGGAGGCCGGGAACTTGGGCAGCTTCTTGTAGGTGTAGGATTGGCGGGCGGTCTCGGTAATAACGTCGAGGTCGAGTTCGCAGACAACCAGGCGGCCCTTGAGGTCAAGGTCTCTCACGACTCTGGGATCCATTTCGCCGATGAAGCCGAGCTCTTTTTTCTTGCCGTGGTAAGTAAGGGAGATCTTGGCGGTCCTGCCGGGATGCAGTCCCGGAATGGCCGCGGCCTCAAAAGACATTTCCGGAAGGCCTAAGCGTTCCTTGAGGATCTCCAATACGGTCACGCCGTCGGTGTAGTCCACTTCCCTGGCTTTTTCAGACCAGGTCTTTTCTTTGGCTTCGCCCCAGAGAGCGAAGGAGAGTCTTTCAAGTTCCGTGAAGCTTCTGCCGTCCGGGGCGTTCAGATAGGCGCGGCCAAGCTCGAAAAGCTTGACGCCCTGCTGACCTTTGGCGGAGTTGGTCTGGCAGTTCTTGATGAGTCCGGGATAGAGTATCGTCCTGACCTGGGATTGGTCTAATGTGGCGGAGTTGGAAAGATAGATGATGTCCTCTTCTTTTACTTCCGCGCCCGCCGCTTTCATAAGTTCCGAGGAGACCAGCGTGGGGTTAAGGACTTCCCTAAGGCCGGCGCCAGCTAAGATGTTCCTGATCTTGTCGCGCATGAGGAAGTTCGGCGGAACGGGCTTCTGGCTGTAATAAGGAATGCTGTTGTCAAGGGGAATGGAATCATAGCCCAGCATCCTGGCCAGATCCTCGGAGAGATCGGCGCTGACATGAACGTCCACGCGATAATCCGGCACGGTGACGCTGACCTGGTCGCCGCTTTCCGGGGTAAGCTTGTAGTTGAGGCCGGTAAGAATTTTGCGCGCTTCTTTCTCCTCGATAGCCATGCCGAGCAAGCCTGTGCATTTCTTAAGGGAGACGCTGATGGTTTCGCTCTTTCCCAGGTTGTTCGCGTCCACCACGCCTTTCCTGGCGATGGCGCCCGCGAATTGGGTCATGAGTTCCACCGCGCGCTCGCTGGCGTATTCGCAGGTGCCGCGGATGCATCTCTCGTAGCGGCCGGAGGCTTCCGACTGCAGGGCGAGTTTTCTGGAAGTCCTTCTGATGTTCGGGCCGTAGAAATAGGCGCTCTCTAAAAGAATGGTCTCCGTGGCGTTCGTCACGCCGGAATCAAGGCCTCCCATCACGCCGCCGATGGCCACGGGCTTTTCGCCGTCCGTTATCATGAGCATTTCACTGTCCAGCGTTCTTTCCTCGCCGTCCAGCGTCACGAATTTCTCCCCTTCCTTGGCGCGGCGCACCACGATCTTTTTCGTGGCGATCTTGGCGTAGTCGAAGGTGTGCAGCGGCTGGCCGGTCTCCAGCATCACGTAGTTGCTTATATCCACCACGTTGTTGATGGGGCGCATGCCGCAATGGTAGAGCCTGAACTGCATCTTAAGCGGAGACGGTCCGATCTTAACGTTGTCTATGATCCTCGCGGTGTAGCGCGGGCAGAGCTCGGGATCATCCACCGCGACGGAAACACCGTCTTTGGATTCCAGATCGTTCACGGGATACTCGGGTTTCCTGGGCTGCCAGTTGAGATACTTCTCGTCCGTCAGGGACAATCTGGCCGCGATTTCCCTGGCCACGCCGATGTGGGACAAAAGGTCCGGGCGGTTGCCGGGAATGTCCAGCTCGAAGATCCAGTCCTCGCCCTGAAGCAGCGTGGAGAAAGGCGTGCCCGCCGTGAATTTGCTGTCGAGGAAGAGCAGCGATTCATGGTCGCCGCTTATGCCCAGCTCGTCCGCCGCGCAGCACATGCCGAAGGAGTCCACGCCCCTAAGTTTCGAGGCCTTGATCTTGAAGTCCCCGAAATTCGCGCCGATCTTGGCCACCGGCACGGTGTCGCCGACTTTTATGCCGGGCGCGCCGCAGACGATCTGCAGCACTTCGTCGCCTACGTCCACTTTGCAGACGTGCAGTTTGTCCGCCTGGGGATGTTCGGCCACTTCCAGAAGTTTTCCTATTACCACGTTGTCATAGGACATCCCGACTTTCTTGAGGCCGTCCACCGTCATGCCCTGGGCGGTCATGATCTTGGACAGTTCCTCGGGAGTATAGGGAATGTCAATAAGTTCTTTCAGCCATTCGTACGATATATTCATGCTTCACCTCTAAATTACTCTTTCTTGGCCGCGGCTTCCGCCTTGGCTTTTTCCGCCTGCAGATACGCCATCACGATGCCTTTTCCCACGCGCATGCTCTGAAGCAGAGATCTTTGCGCCGGGCAGTTGTAAGCGCAGCTTCCGCATTCGATGCAGTCCCTGACGCGCAGCTGCATCAGAAGATCAACGCGCTTGGCGATGGCCGCCTGGTCCAGCTGCGTGGGAGAAAGCCCCATGGGGCAGACCGTCAGGCATTTTCCGCAGCGCAGGCAGGGATCCTGGTTGGCCTTCTCGGCGAAGGCCTCGGAGAACGCCAGGATGCCGGACGTTCCCTTCGTCACGGGAATGTCGAGATTGCCGGTGGCGAAACCGGTCATCGGTCCGCCCAAAACAAGCTTAGAGAGTTTCTCTGGAATAAGCCCGGCCTGCTCCAATACGAAGCCTATCCTGGTGCCGATCTGCACGAGATAGTTTCCGGGTCTCGTCACGGCATCGCCGGAAACGGTCACGACTCTCTGCACCAGGGGAAGCCCGGTATCGAAAGCGTCCGCCAGAGCGCAGGCCGTGCCTACGTTGAAGACCGCCGCGCCAACCGCCGCCGGCAAAGCGCCGGAGGGCACTTCCCTTCCGGTGAGGGCGTAGATGAGCTGTTTCTCGCCGCCCTGCGGGTAGCGCGTCCTCAAGGGCTGCACAGAGAGTCCGGGATAAGCCCCGCCCGCCAATTCCTTATTCAAGGCCTCGATGGCTTTGGGCTTGTTCTTCTCTATGCCAATAATGCATTTCTCACAGCCGAAGCCCAGTTTCAAAAGGAACGCGCCTCTCAAAACCTTGCCCGGGCTTTCCAGCATGAGCCTGTTGTCGCAGTTCAAAAAGGGCTCGCACTCCGCGGCGTTGATCAATACCACTTCGATCTTCTGATCTGGCGGAGGGCTAAGCTTCACATGGCTCGGGAACGTCGCGCCGCCCATGCCGGCCAATCCGGCCGCGGCCACGGCCTTCTTGACGGCTTCTGCCGTCAGTTCCGTGCAGGTGCTTTCCTCGAACGCCAGCGGATTCTCCTCGTCCGGCTTGATCTCGATGGCCGGAACCACGCGCCCCAGCGCGTTGCAGGCCGTGTCGAGCTTTACTACCGTCCCGTTGACAGGGCTGTGCACGGCGGCGGAAACGAATCCGCCCGGCTCCCCTATCACCTGTCCCCTGGAAACATGGTCGCCCTTCGCCACCACGGGCTTGCAAGGCGCGCCGATATGCTGGGAAAGGGGCACCAAAAGCGTCTCCGGAAGCGGCATGGCCGTTATCGGAGCGTTGGCGGTTATGAACTTGTAGTCCGGCGGATGAACGCCGCCCTTGAATGTGAAGACTTTCATACCAATAAATAAAGTTTGGATTATTTATTTATTGTATCAAAAGCCCACTTTTTCCGCGATGCCCCAAACCCCCAAAAATGAACTGTTCGATTTTCTCAAACAGTTAAATTAAAGCTTTAATCAGACTTTGGATCGCCGTATTCCCTTATCATGGCTTCTATGGAAATTACCCATTGCCTGCCGTATTTGCAGGCATCGACGCCGTCCACAAGCTTGCCATAGGAAATAGCCTTTCGCAGCGTGCTTTCGTTCAAGCCCCAAAGTTTTGTTGCCTCGGTGAAAGCGATCAAGCCGTCGAAGGGAGTCTTTACCGCTTTGCCGTTTGCGAACAGCTCGTCGCAGGAAAGATCGATGTCGTCGTTCCAGATTACTCCGCAGCCGCCGACATCGACTTCAACGTCGTAAAACAACTCTTCTGATTTTTCCAAGGCTCTGAAAGCTTTCCATTTTTTGAAAAGCGGTTTCACATCATAGATCTTGGTTACGCCTTCAGTGAACTGAACTAGAAGGCGGAATTTCGGCAGCGCGCTGACTCCCTTTATTTTGTGAAACATAAAATTCTCCTCTATTCTAGTGGGGCAAGTTTCCTAAACTCTTGAGTGTCCCACATAATTAAAAGTTCTTTTCTATGAAGATTAAGCCATTACCTTACCAACAGAAGCGCCTTAGGCGGAATTTTCCCTTCCATTACTTCGCCTGACATAATGCTGATGGTTGACATATCATCGCCATATATGGCGTGAATATGAGGCAGATTATGTTCAGCTTGCTGAAAGTACATACGAATTATTATCCCATAGAATCTAGAGATTACTGGCATAGGTGTTACTCCTATTGTTTGCGATTATATCACTAAATAGTGATTAGGTCAATAGCGCTTATTGGCTGTATTCTTCCTAGAATAGGAAAAAGCAAACAGGATTGCAATGTTTTTAGAAAATGCTATTAAAAGTTATAGCATTGTGTCTTAGTTATGAGACTTGGCACTGGATCTGTCGAGGGTCTCGACTTTGACGCGGCTGATGCGTCTGGGAGTGGCGGAAATGACGGTGAATTTGACTTTGCCCTGCGTGTAAGATTCGCCGGGGGTGGGGACTTTGGAGGCCAGCTTCATGACGAGGCCGCCTATGGTGTCGTAGCCCTTGCGGTCGAAAATGACGTCCAAGGCTTCGCCGACTTTTTCGGCGTCCGCCCTGCCGTCGCATTCCACGCTGCCGTCGGGGTTCTTGTGCAGGACGTAGCGGGGAGTGACGTCGAACATCGTGCCGACGATTTCCTCGGCGACGTCGATGGGAGTGATCATGCCGGTGACGGCGCCGTATTCGTCGACGGCGAAGGCGAGTTTGGCGCCCTGCTTCCTGAGGTCCCTTATGATGATGTCGGCGCTCAAGAGTTCCGGAACGAAATTGATGTCTTTGTACATGACTTCAGAAAGCGGCTTGCGCTCGGCGTTTTGGTCAAGCATGACGGCTTTCAGGGCCAGGCCCTTGTACATAATGCCTTCCACGTTCTCCGGACGTTCGTCATAGACCGGGAAGATGGCGTCGTTTTTGTCGGCGGTGATGTCAAGGAAGTCGCCGACCGTCATGGTTGAGGGGAAGCACTGCAGCTCGATGATGGGCGTCATGACGGAAGCGATGGTCTGCTGGGTAAGGTCCATGGCGCGCTTGATGAAAAGGAATTCCTCGTTGGTCAGGGCGCCCTCTTCCTTGCCCATGGAAGTCATGGCTTCCACTTCTTCCTTGGCGACGATTTGTCCGCCGCCTTTGCCGCCCAGCGGCTTGGCGATAACGGAAGTGATCCAGTCAAGGATCATGAGAATGGGCTTGAAAAGATTCCTGAAGAACAAAAGCGTAGGCGCGATCTTGAAAGAGAAGGAAGCCGGGTCATTGAGGCCGATGGCCTTTGGCACGACTTCCCCGAAGATCAGCATGGCGGGCGTCGCTATCAGCGTGGTGAGGAGCGAGGTGGAGACGCTCTCGGGAAGATGCAGTGCGAGCCGCATCTTGTCCATCAAGGGCGTCACGAGCGCCGAAGTCATGGTGTTGAACAGATTGGTGCCGAGAAGAATGCAGGAGAGCGTCAGGCTCATCGTGGTTATGAGCTTGTAGGTGGCAATAGCGCCGCTTTTCTTGCCGAGGCAGCTCTTGACGTATGAGCGGTCGACGGAAAGCAGGGCGATCTCCGAGCCGGCGCAGAAGAAGCAGCCCATGAGGCAGAAAACAACGGCTATGATAAGGGCTGCGGTCATAGGGCTCCTCCGTTGTCAATGGGCCTTAATCTTACGGTCTCGAGCTTCAGGCCGCTGCGCTTCAATATGGTGATCTTCAAGCCTTCGCTCTCGAAGGTGTAGCCGACTTCCGGGATCTTCCCGGTCACGCGCATAATGTAGCCGGCTAATGTGGCGTCAAGGTCCGTCGGGAAATTAAGGGAGCATTCCCAGTTGAGGTCAACAAGTTTCGCGGAAGCCGCGGAGATAATGTCCCCGTTCGGCCGGAAGTGGATCTCCCTTTCCTTCAAGCCCATTATGCCGCCAAGCATGGTGTCGACGGCCTCGTGGCGCTGGATGACGCCGTCAGTTCCGCCGTATTCGTCAAGGATTATGGCGATCATCTCCTTTTTGTCGCGCATCTCTTCGATGAGTTCGTCGAGAAGCCTGGTACCTGGGCTCAAAAATGGAGGATGGATAAAATCGGAGGTATCAATGAGATCTTTTATGACGGCGTCTTTTTTAACGGCGCGCCAGTTTTTGGAGAGCGCCGAGATCTCCAGGATACCGATGATGCGGTCGATGCTGCCTCTGTAGACGGGAAGGAAATATACTCCGGTGCGCTCGGCTAATGCGACCGCCTGGAAAAGATTCTCTTCCTCGCTTATGGCCGTCATCTCCGTCCTTGGAGTCCTGACGTCCACCGCTTTCATCGTTCGGAAAGCGCAGATGGCGTGGATCATGTCCGCCTCGTTCATTTCGAGCGCGCCCTTCTCCTTGCTCGACATTAAGGCCGCCAGATACGTTTCCCGCGTGAAACGGTCGGCCTTCTCGAGAGGAAGTCCCATAAGCCTTAAGATGCCGTTGGAGACTATGCGCAGGGCGAAACGGAAAGGCGCGCAGACATAGCAGCAGAAACTGATGGGATAGACCGCGATCTTGGACACGGTCATGTAATTGCCAAGGCTTATGACCTTGGGCGTGATCTCTCCGAAAATAAGGAGCAGCACGGTCACCACGAAGACCGCTATGGGAAGTCCGCTAGGCCCGAAAAGATCAAGGAAGATCTTACTGAGCAAAGCGGAAAGGATCGTGTTGACCAGAAGATTGCAGAGGAGAAGGGTGTTGAGTACGCGCCTGGGGTTGGAAAGAAGTTTCGCGATGGCGGCGCCTACTTTTCCTCCCCTCTCCCCCAGCATCTTCAGCTGCACTCTGCTAAGGGTAAAGAAAGCCGTTTCGGAGCCGGAGAAGAACGCCGAAAGGATTATCAGGACAGCTATTGTCAGATAAATTTTTACCACTTAGCAAAAGCGCGTTACTTGGCGAGAGAGCCCATGGGGTCCCAAGGCTTCAGCTCGATGAGCTTGGTCTTCAGGACTTTCTTGAGTTTCTCGGAAAGATATTTCTTATTGACGGCGACTTCGTAGGTGTATTCGCTGAACCATTCGTCGGTCATGGTCAGGAAGCCTTTGCCTTCGTTCTTGTCGCCCCAGCTGTTCTCGATGAGCCAGCGGACGGGTTTACCCTTTTTGTCGAGGTCGACGGCCGTCAGGACCATGGCGTGGTTCATGCGGCTCACGTTGTAGTCCAGGCGCTGGGCCTTGTTGAGCTTGCAGCCGGCGTTGCCGAGGAGATCATCGTCGTAGAGGTTGAGGTCGAGGATGCCCAGGTTGCCGTCGAGCTGTTTGCCTACGTCGCAGCCGAACCAGACGACTTCCTTGCCCTTGATGGTCTTGATGGCCGCTTCCTTGATGGTGTCGATGTCGACGTTGAGGTATCTGACGGGATGACCGCCCACCACGTTGCCGAGGAACTTCACGGTGTACATCTTGTTGTAGGGTTTGTCCTTGGTGGGGGCGTTGATAAGACAGATATAGTCGTCAAGGTTGATGCCCACGAATTCCTTGTAGAACTTCTGCGGGGTCATGACGCCGGTGCGGTGGAATTTGTCCTTCTTGTCGCGCCACTGCCAGACGAACTCGGTGGGAGGTGTGCCCATGTGGATGGTCAGGATGTTGTAGAATTCCTGGACCATCTCGCCTTTCTTCTCCCTAAGCTCGGCGATCTTGGCGCCCTTTTTGTAGGCTTCCCTGAGCGTGCAGGCGTATTCTTTCAGTTTGCCGGTGAGGATGCCGTTCATGGCGCCGGTGGAAGAGCTGCTGAAGCTCTCGGGGTAGACGGTCTTGGGAACGAGGCCGTATTTCTGGACCAGGTTGACCATCATGTCCCACTGGCCGCCGTCGCCCAGAGGATCGGAGAGAAGGTGCTGGATGAGGCGGCCGTCGGTCTCCTCTTCCATGGTCTCAAGAATCGATTCAAGGAAGTAATTGGCCTTTTCCAGCTTGTCCCAGAACATGGGGTAAGCCTGGGAGAACTCGAACTCGTCCACGTTCATCTTCTTGATGGCTTTCATGCGGAAGGTGTTCAGCGCGGAGAAGAGCCAGCAGCGGCCGCTGCCTTTCTGGTTCGTGATGGAAGGCGTCTTGATGTAATCAGAGAAGACGCGCCTCGGGGCCTTGATGACGTCCCAGTTGGTCACGGCGGCGCGGGGGCCGCTCTTAGTGACGGCGTTCATCGCGAGCTTGTTCTTCGGGCATTTGGAAAAGTCTTTGGCTAGCTTGCCAAGGTATTCCTTGTTCAGTTCTTTGTTCATGTTTCTCCTTAATATGTTTGGGTTATTTATAAGCTTTTTGGTTTGAATTTAAACGGGGCTTTTAGTAGAATTACAGCAATTGAGTCGGGGCGTTTAGCTCAGTTGGTTAGAGCGCTACCCTTACAAGGTAGAAGTCACTGGTTCGAGTCCAGTAACGCCCACCATCTATAGTTCCTCCCTCTCTTTCATCACTCTTAGCTGCTGCGCCGGATCCAGCCTGTCGAGGAACAGTATCCCGTCCAAGTGATCCGTTTCGTGCTGCAATACCACGCTCAGTACTCCGCCGTCCGACTCGATCTCGACCGGTTCGCCGGCTTCGTTGAAACCTTTGGCAAGGACGTGCGCGCTTCTTACTACTTCGCCCCACAAGCCCGGGCAGGAGAGGCAGCCTTCGTCC
>JAFYHD010000049.1 GCA_017539325.1 bacterium
CCCCGCCCAGGGCCACCGGCCGCATGTGGGCGCAGCTGTACACGCACACTTTCGCCATTTTGCTGATCATCATCGGCAATCTGGAATTTTTCTTCAAAGGTTTCAAACACCGCAAAGTCTGACAAAAATGAATTTCCTGAAAAAGATACCTCCACTCTGGCTTAAGATTTACCGCCCGGTCATCTACATCCTGACCCTCGTTCTGGTCTGGATGGGCGCGGTGAACAATAATAAGCTGAACCTCAACGTTGCCGACTCGACCGGAGGCGCTTTCGACACCATCGAGAATCTGGGCGAGATCAGGAAAGGCACGCTCAAAGAGTACGAACAGAAGCTTGAGCAGAGGACCAAAGACGGAGACGCCTCGCAAGCCGAGATAGATGATCTCAAGACCATAATCGACGACCTTAAGCACAACGAGAAAGGCGTCGTCCTTATCTGCTTCGACTTCGATGCCGGCTGCGACGCCGAGATGACTCCCCAGGTGGCGACCATCCTGAGACACTGCTTCAGCAGAGGCGTCAAAGTTTTGATCAACACAGGCGGCAACGTCATGAGCCAGCCCCTGGCCCAGCTGACCATAGAAAAGGCCGCCAAGGACGGCAGCCGCATCGATCCCCCGTACCCGACCATGGAATCCGGCGTGGACTACGTCTTCTTAGGTTTCCGTCCCAACGCTTTCCAGCTTTACCTGCAGATGGGCGAAAGCATCATCTCCGCCTACGAGACGGACTATTCCGGGAAGGATCTTTCCACCATGCCAATTATGGAGCACATCAGGGACTTCCGCGCCATCGACTGCGTGGTCACCGTTTCCGCTTACGTCGGCGCGCCCGAGACCTGGATCACGGTCGGCAACGCCAAGTTCGGCAAGAAAGTCATTTTGGGCGGCGGCGCCATTGGCGCTTCCGACTATTATCCCTTCCTGCAGTCCGGCCAGATCTGCGGCCTGCTGCCTGGTCTTAGAGGCGCCGCGGAATACGAGTCCGCTCTCAAATGCCCGGATATCGGCAGCAAGCGCATGTGGTCGCAGCTCTACACCCACGCCTTCGCTATCTTCCTGATCATCCTCGGGAACATAGAGTATTTCTTCAGCACAAAGAGGAGGAAACTCTGATAATGAAGGGCTTCCTCTCCAGATTCGGCTCCTTCTGGAAAAACCGGTACAGGGCGATCATCTACATTCTGACGTTCGCCTTCGTCTGGCTTGCCTTGATCAACAAGAAGCCCCTCGACCTCTCCGTCTCGGACGCTACGCAGGGCGCCCTGGACCTTGTTGAAAAAATGCCGGAGAACCACAGAAAGAAAATAGTGGAGCAGGAAGAGCTTCTGGCGAAACTACAGAAAGAGGAAAGCCAGCACAGCTCGGCGGAACTGACCGCCCAGATCGACGAGGCCAAGGCTTACCTCGAAAGGCTGAGAATAAATTCCAACGGCGTATTCCTGGTCTGCATCGACTTCGACGCCGGATCCGACGCGGAACTCGGCCCCATGGCCTACTCCTCCATCCGCCACGCCTTCAGCCTCGGCATCAAAGTGTTGATCAACAACGGCTACACCGTCATGGTTCAGCCGCTTTCGCAGATGATCGTGGACTCCGCGGCCTTGGGCGGCGCGACGATGCCCAGGCCCTACGGCTTCAAGGAAGCCGGCAGCGACTTCGTTTTCTTCGGTTTCCGCCCCAACCCCTTCCAGGTCTATCTGCAGATGGGCGAAAGCGTGCTGTCCGCCTATGAGACGGACTATTCCGGAAAGGCCCTGGCGGACATGCCCATCATGAAAGGCATAAAAGACATTCGCGACATCGACGGGATCGCGGCTTACTCCTGCAACGTGGGAACGCCGGAATCCTGGATCAACGTCGCTCAGACGAAATTCAACATCCCTCTGGTCGTCGGCATGACGGCCGTCTCCGTTTCCGACTACTTCCCCTACCTCCAGTCAGGCCAGCTCTGCGGACTGATAACCGGGCTTAGGGGCGCGGCGGAATACGAGAAGACGGTGGGGGCGCCTCCTGTGGCCAACCGCAGAATGTGGGCGCAATTGTACACCCACGCCTTCGCCATTGGGCTGATCATTGTAGGCAACATAGAATATTTTATAAAAGGAAAACGGGCTGCTTAGCCCAAAAAACTTTAAAGGAGATATATGGGTCCTGATACGTTTATTGACCTCATCGGTGTATGGATCGCCGCCCTTCTTACCCTGGGCGTTTATTCCTCGCTTATCAAAGACACCTTCATTTCGAAACTGACGGAAGCCGTCTTCGTCGGCGTCAGTTTCGGCATGTCCATCGTCTTCACCTACTACAACGGCATCAAGCCGAAGATCGAGGAGCCCCTGGTACGCTATTATCAGAATCTGCACGTGGATTACGCCACCGTCACCAACGCCGTCACGAGAACCGTTGAGAAGATCGCGGACGCCAAGACGCTGCCGGCCGAGTCCGCCACCGAAGAGCTGGCCGAAGAGATCGCCTCCAGATCTTTCGACACCAACCGCTTCTTCGCGGTATTGGACAGCGCCCTCTACAAGCAGACCCTGAAGCTGCAGAGCACCAACGAGGTCGCCGTTTCCTTGCAGAGCGCCTTCGCCAGCTCCGAAATAAACCTCGTGAACAAAGAAACGGTCATGGGCGCCCTCAACGATTACTTCAAGGGCTACAAGACCGTGCCCACCAGCCGCCACTTCTGGGTGCTGTACATCTTCATCTCCGTCCTTCTGGGCTTGATGTTCATCACGCGTTTCTTCCCGAAGCACGCCTGGCTCTCCCGCTTCCCGATGGCTTACACTATAGGTATCGGCGTCGGTATGGGCACTCCCTTGAGCTTCCAGTCCCAGATCATGCAGCAGGTCCAGGCCTCCTTCATTCCCATGCTTGTCAGGAACACGAACGACATCGACTGGCTC